>JAUWSR010000109.1 GCA_030609975.1 Acidobacteriota bacterium
GGAAGCCAGGCGGGAGAAGGTGTGTTTTACGATCCTGTCCTCAAGGGAGTGAAAGGAAATGCCAACGATACGGGTGCCTGTAGAGAGCTTGGCTATAATACGCTCGAGAAAATCATCCAAGCCTACGAGTTCATGGTTAACTTCGATGCGCAGAGCTTGAAAAACCCGTGCGGCCGGATGCGTTTTGCCTCGTTGTGGCCTCCAGTGGCAGACGGCTTCTACGATTCGGAACAATTGTGTGGTGGTCTCGATTGTTTGTATCTTTCGCCGGGAAGCGATAGCGGCCGCCAATTTTCTTGATTGCCGCAGCTCTCCATAATCATAAAAGATCTGGGCGAGCTTGGGTTCGGAGTATTTATTGATGATCTTAGCCGCTGTGATACGGCTTCGATGATCCATGCGCATATCCAAAGGACCCTCATGGCTGTAGCTGAAGCCGCGCTCAGGCGTGTCCAGCTGGAGTGATGAGATTCCCAGATCGAATAAGATTCCCCGGACTTGTGAAAATTCAAGATCGAGATCGGGAATATTGCGAAAATCAGAGTGGTAGAGCTCGACGCGATCGGCAAAGCCGTTCAGGTTTTTTTCAGCTCTCAGGAGCGCACTCTCATCCATGTCAAAACCAACGAGTCGGGATTTTGGATTTTGCTCCAGTATAGCCCGGGTGTGGCCGCCCAATCCGAGTGTGCAATCCAGGTAAAGCCCTTTTCTTTCGGCTCTTAGGAACTCGATGGTTTCAGTTAAGAGTACGGGCGTATGGATGCCCCTGCTCATTCCGAACTTCCCTTTGGATGGAGTTCGGCGATGCGCTCAAAATCCTCGTCCCTCAAAGGCTTCTGCTCTATCAGTTCTTGGATCCGGGCTTTGCACCAGACCTCCAGATGATTGTTCATGCCAATGACTTCGACCTCATCTTCAAGTTGGGCTTTCTCTTTGAGTGCTTGGTTGATCAACACACGACCCTTGGAATCGATCTCATATTGGGAGCCTTTGAGGTTTACCCGCCGCATGAAATTTCTGACTTCCGGTCTTAAGTGAATGAGGCCTGTATCCGTGATCCCTGCCAGTCTTTCCCAAACTTTAAGAGGGTAGATCTGAACGGCCTGATCGGTCAAAGAAGTGATAAAGACATCCCGGCCGTACTGCTCTTCGATAGCAGCACGGAATTTTTCGGGTATCTTGACCCGACCGCTCCTATCGAAGCGGGCTGTGTAACTTCCAATTAAATATTGTCCCAATTTGTCCCGTTTCATCCCGTTTTTATTAGATATTATATATAGTACTAGTCCTTGTCAAGAAAAATTCCCGATTTTTTGGAATTTTCATGCAGGTTTTTTGGATTTCTACGCCTGGAGATTCCTAGAAATCGACTAAACGGGAAAAAGTGGGATGAAAATCCCCTTTTAGAGGCCTAGGGATACGTCTGTGTTCTCGCCAAAAATATAGCCACTCTCACCATTTATTTTATAAGAAAAAAATGTGGGGAGTTGTATCTATTCTCTGCCGAGATGAAACATGTCCCGGCCTGCACAAGAGCTGGCATGGTCAGCACACCCCTACCGAAGAACTCTTATTTTAATGCTGTTAACTTGAGTCTGACTTCTTAAGTAGAAGCAAGTCTAAATATTATAAGCGTATGACAAATAAATAAAAGTCCTGTGGAAGGGGATGGGTGTGTTCTTTCAATTCTGAGAGAATATACCCAGCCCCCACATCTTTGTTTTCTTAGTCTTGAGCAAGAAAGAGGTTCATTTTTTAGTGAGAATACAGACGTATCCCTAGGTTTTTAAGAGGGGATTTTATCCCGAGGAGTCCGTTGAATCGATTTGGGCGCTTTCGATGATCTGTTTGGCGTCTTCGTAATCTCGGCTGGAGACCATAATTTTGACCTGACCCAGTCCATCTGCTGAGAAAGCGTGGACGGATTGGACGACCAATCCTCGCATGATACAGAGGATGTTGTGGCTGGCCAGCAGGCTTTTGATCACCTCGGCTTCCACCGGACCTTGTATAGTTGCCACTTCCTTGAGTTCGGTCTCCAGGATCTCTTTTATTTTATTGTGCTTAGGTTGGTCTTCCATGCTCTCTTCTGTACCTCCACGACAAGTTAACCTGCATATCCAGGTTTATTAGGTCGGATCCTATTTTACAGGAAAAACGTTTTATGTGCGAGGTAGTCATCAATAATCTGTCGGTGATCGAATGCCAAAGGAAAATCGATCTCGTCCAGGGCATACACTCCGATTTCCAGTGCATCGTCCTTGGCTTCGGGAGTCCCGGTAGCTGTGGCAACGTATACGGTCGTGACCGTATGTTTGCGCGGATCACGTTTGGGATCGGAATACGTATGCAGCTGATATTTCAACTGGATGTCGAGGGACGTTTCTTCTTTGGCCTCCCGAATGGCTGCCGCCTCCATCGATTCCCCATAATCCACAAAACCACCAGGCAGCGCCCAACCATAAGGGGGGAATTTACGCTTGATCAGGATGATGCCGGAGCGGCCGTCCTGTAACGTGGTCTCAATGATGATGTCTGCTGTGGGGTGTGGATTTCTGTATTGCGTCATGATTGTCTTCCTTCAGCCCGAATATGATGTCATCTATTCTATATTCGAAAGAGGTGACAATTCAAGCGACAAGGGAAAGCCAGCCCATCTCGGTAGCGAAAGTTGTATAAATTGAGTACAGGTGGTATGATTTGAGGACAGAAACAGGCGACACAGAATGAGTTATTCAGGGGAAAGACAATGGCATGGATTTTGCAGTAGGAATCTATGTATGAAAGATAAGGAGTGAGAAAATGAAAAAACTGCTGATACTGCTTCCTTTGGTTGCCTTCATCGCTGGCTGTGTGACCATTGATGGACGGTATACAGAGCCGAGAGTCATGGTCGCCCCTGCTGATGAAGTTGTCTATGATGAAGGTGTTTATTACGATTATTATCCCACCTCGTATTCCCCCTATTACTGGCCTTCTTCCTGGATCGGTTTCAATTTCTGGTGGGGACCTTTCTGGTACTGTGCTCCCTATAATTTCTACTGCTCCTATTGGGGTGGATGGTGGGGATATCCCTACTGGTATTCCTGGTGGTCTCCTTGGTATCCCTGGTACCCGGCTTACCCGGGCTATCCCGGCTACCCTGGCTACCCCGGCTATCCTGGTTATCCCGGCTACTCTGGATATGGGGATGTGCGGACGACTGTATCCAAACATTCGCTGGGAGGGAGGCAGTCAACGGCCACTTCTACCTCAAAACGAAACATCCGAAACAGCGGAAGCAGCGATGCTTCCTCTTTGGCGGGAGTCCGGACAACCGGGAGTATCGGAACCTACCCGTCCCGGTCGGGATCGTCTGCCACGAGTGCTCGCTCCACCTCACAACGGGCGCGAGCGTCTTCCGCTCGAGCGAGTTCTTCATCGCGCAGCAGCTCTTCCGCTCGTAATATCCGCAGCACCTCTGGTCGGAGCTCTTCGGGAAGAAGTTCTTCAGGAGGAGCCCGTGTTTCCTCTGGTTCCCGATCGCCCTCACGAGGATCCGCGACTCGAGTGAGTGCTCCTCGCGGTGGCTCCTCGAGCCGAGGCAGTGCACCAGCCCGCACGTCTTCGGGCAGCCGCGGTTCGAGTGGATCTCGGGTTAAAAAGTAAATAAATCCTCTAAAGCGTAGCATCTAGCTACCGTCAGCAAAGGAGGGGACGATGAGAGTACGAAAATTTTGGACGCCGTTTCTGTGCCTGTCGGCAATTCTCTTGAGTTCGGGTTTTATCCAAGCTGAAACACATTACACCTATGCACCGGCTCCTAATAAAGCTATTTATTTTGGACACATCAGTTATACCGAGGTCGAGAACGATGCTTTCGATCCTCTCGTGTTCAGCGAGCACAACTTACCTCCTAAGAAAGCCGTTCTCAACTTTCCTTTGGGTCCGGGTGACAGCGTGCGGACGTCATCGGAACGAAGGTGCGAGATCCAGTTCGACACCGGCACGATCCTGCGCTTGGATTATGATAGCGAGGTTCAGATCGAAACCATCCTGGCACCCAGCTTAACGTCGCGCAGTAAGATCAGCAATATCGTGCTCAAACGGGGCCAAGCCTATATCATGTACAAACGCTACAATCGCCCGGAAGTGTTCCAGGTGTTCACTCCCAATGCCTCGGTAAAACTCGATCATAACTCCGTCTCTTCCATCAAGGTGGAAGATGGTTTGTCTCAGGTCTGGGTGGATCAGGGCAAGGTCCACATCCTTTATGGTCCTGATAGCAAACACACCCGTACACACAAACTGAAGAAATCCCGTACAGCTTCGGTCACACCGGATCATCAACTTCTCATGTTAACGGGAGATCTTGACCAAGAGTTTTCCTTGTGGAACAAGGATATGAATGCAAATTTCCTTGAACTGCATAAAGGAGAAACCTCTCTGCCCAAACCGATCCAGAGGCTCCCTAAGGCGGTTTTTTATTTTGCTCAAAAGTATTCAAACATCCATGGAGAATGGTTGTGGGACAGTTTTTACGGCTATGTATGGAGGCCGTTCTACAACGATTCCGGCCCTTGGGGAACCTGGACCCCTTATTATTATGGGCAGTGGCATATGACGAATGACCAGCTCTTCTGGGTTCCCATGGAATCCTGGGGCTGGGTTCCCTATCATCTGGGAGTCTGGGTCTGGAACAAGAACAAAGGCTGGCTCTGGCTTCCGGGAAGTGCTTTCGCTCCATCCTGGGCAACCTGGAGGTTCTTTTTTGGACCCAATATGTTGGCGTGGAGGTCTTTAGGCCCCTGGGATTGGGTCACAGGCATCCCCGGCTTTTATAGGGATCAGAAATCTCCCAAACTCTATCCTCCCTATCAAATACCCAAAGAGCTTAAAGAGGTGGTTAAAAAAGTCGAGGAGGGGATTGCCCGTAATGATCCTAAAGTAATGGAGGATATCTCCGGCAGTGTCCGGGAGTATGCTATGGTGAGAGCGAAAGATTTGAACACGCCCCGGATCCACAAAAGGCTGGCCAATCCCGGAACGACAAAGGCGACTATAAACAGTGGGATTTATCGCGAAAGTCCAAATCCCTCACAAACTGCTGTCAATTTGTATTGGATGTATGGAACTCGCTCGCAGATCATACAGGATGTTTTGCCTGTGCAGGAAAAATTGAATCGTTCCATTCCCAGGAATGGTAATCCATCGTTACCGGAGTTCAGTCATTATGGAAAAGCAGGTCCGGCAACAGACAGAATGGAACCAAAAACTGCGATCCACCGTTTCCGGGATTGGAATCCGGATGCCAAAGTAGCCAACCGTCAAGGAGTGGTTTTACGCTATGTCAGCCGTCAGAATGTGATCAGTGCCCCGGAAATGAGCTACAACCGTTCGCTGCAAAGGCGCAACAGTTTTATGCAGGGCCGATCTTTGGGAGGCTCCTATGCTTCTAGCGGCTCCCGCAGCAACTCCGGTACCAGCTCTTCAGCTTCCAGCGGTTCTTCCTCTCAAGCGACTGGATCGACCTCTTCCAGTTCCGGGGCCGGCAGGGGAAGCGGCGGCAGAGGCAAAAAATAAATTTCTGTTTTGCTCTAGGGAGGGCCGCACTTAGTCGCCGATCTCAACAAGTCGGGGCGGCGAGAAACTGTAAGTGAATCTGGCGAACAACATAAGCGGGGCGTCAAAGACCAAACGGTAGTAGTCGGCTTTTGACCGGAAATCGTCCTGAAACTCACCCCGTAGAGGCTCAACAGGATCGAAGCGGGCGGCCAGGGGATTGATATATTTTCCGTGTTGTCGGATGCGATAATCCAGATGAGGACCACTGACGGCCCCTGAAGCGCCGACCTGGCCAATGTACTGTCCGCTTGCTACTCGAACTCCCTTTTTTATGCCGGGTGCGAATCTGCGTAGGTGCAGGTACATGGTTTCGTAACCCTTGTTGTGCCGAACGCGGATCATGCGGCCGGAGGCGCCGCTCCAACCCGCTGCGGTCACAACCCCGTCTCCAGTAGAATAGACTCGGGTGCCGACAGGAGCTCCGTAATCAACCCCATAATGGGGGCGGTAGGTCTTCCATACGGGATGCAGGCGGCTGGAGCTGAAACGTGAAGTGATGCGCGGCGATTTCAGGGGGGATTTTAAAAACTCCTTGCGCAGCGATGCCCCTTCATAACTAAAATAATCGGTTTTCTCTGAGTCAGAATAGGTGTAACGAAAAGCTTGATATACATGTCCATGGTTGACAAATTCAGCCGCTAAAATTCTCCCATAGCTCGAGAACTCACCGTTCTTGTATTTTTTTTCAAAGATGACCTTGAAAGTATCACCCGGTTGGATGTCGGTTCGAAAATCGACATCCCAGGCGAATATTTCTTCCAGGGCGATGCCTAGCGGGGCCGATTCTCCCTGCTGCTGCAGAGTGTGTAAAGGGAAATTCTCGATCTGGCCCCAGAGAAGCTTGACAACGGTTTCGAAGGGGAACCTTTTGATCTCAGCGTGGTAAGACTCGGCGTTTTTTTCGACATGGAGATAGCGGTCACGGTCGATGTCATATTCGAAATAAACCACTGAGCCATCCTGAAAGGCAAAAACTCGAAATTCCTGGCCGGCTTTGATGCGAGCCAGATCGTATATGGGTTTAATTTCGGTTCGCAGTTTATGGATCTCCGCAGGTGAAAATTCATAATTCTGCAGGATATCAGAGAGGGTTTTGCCCTTCGTAACCATCTCCCTGTGTTCTTTCAGAGGGGGGAGAGTGTAAGACACTTCAAGCTCGGGAATAACGGCTGCTGAGGCTGTGGGGGGTGCGGCCTTGGGCACGAAATTCAGGATAAAGTAAAAGATAAAAGATAAAAGCAACACCATCAGAAAAACCAAGCGGTTGGGGGTTTTTCGCTGTGAATGAATCCGGATGTTGATCCTCATTTCACCACTATTTTAAACAGAGCCCGGGGCGGCATTTCTATTTCCTGTGTTATGAGCATTTTAGCAGAGTTTTTCAGAATGTCAAATCAGATCTTAACCTGACTTATTCATCCTGGCAAAACAAGTCTTAACATTTTTGAGAGAAGACAGGTATATTAGAGTGGATGAAAGATGAAGAACAGCTGCTGGAAAAGGCTCTACAAGGTGACGCCCGTGCCTTCGAGAGGCTGCTGTTCCCGTACAGGCAGGGTATGTTGAATTTAGCTTTTCGAATCACTCAAAATGCCGAAGATGCCCAAGAGGTCTGTCAGGAGGCCCTGCTGAAGATCTTTCGCTACCTTGATAAGTACCGTTCCGAAATGAACCTGAAGAATTGGACCTACCAGATCGTGGCCAATGCAGCGCGTGATCATCTAAGAAAAAGAAAAAAGCAGGATCTGAGCGCCGACCCTCGGTGTTTGCAGGAAGGGGATCGTCAGATCTCACCCGAAGATAGTCTGCTGCAAGTTGAGATCCGGGATAAGCTCCAGGCCTGCATCAGATTTCTTACTCCCAAAGAAAGAATCGTGTTTGTGCTGAGAGATGTTGAAGGGCACTCAATTCGGGAGACAGCGTCCCTGCTTAGGTTGAGCTCGGTAAGTGTGCGCACTCACCTGTCGCGGGCTCGCTGCAAGCTTAGGATCCGCTTTGAAGAGATCTATCCTGAAGGGCTAAGAGAGGATGAAGCATGAACTGCAGAAAGATGAAACGGTGGCTGGCTTTGTACATCGGAGAGGATCTGTCCCCCCGCAGGCAGCAGGCAGTGCAAGAACATTTACGCTCCTGTACAGTATGTCAAAACCAACAAGCCCGTTATCTCGATGCAGTAGGACAGGCCCGCCGATGGCTGCAACGGCAGGAACTCACTTGGAATGAGACCGAGTGGAAACAGGCGGTAGAGAGGGCTGTCTCCAAAGAAAAAGACACAGGAAAAGTGCTCTTGCCCTGGCCCTTCAAGCCAGTCGCAGCCTATGTTTTGATGGTCTTCTTCGCAGCAGCCCTGACCGTGCTGGTGGTAAGTTCCTCTTTTGTGCCATGGCAGGCCCCGGGGATTGCTGTGCAGGATTCCCAGGATGTCGTGGCCGTGATCCTGGTTTCGCGGGATTCCGGCCTCAAGGTTCAATGGTTTTTTAATCGAAATTTTAATCTCGAGGAGGATACAGAATGAAAAACAAGATCAAAGGATTGCTGGTTTTGGTAATGATGGCAGGATTTATATCCAACCTCTTTGCCTATCAAGAGGAAGGCAGGATGCCTTCGCCTGAACTGAAAAAAGAAATGGTGAAGCTCAATTATATTCAAGCCGATAAAGCTCACAGGCTACTTCTTGCATACAAAAGTCGCTACGGGGTTATCACTTATGATAATGACCTGAATATCCTGACCCTTAGCGAGATACCGGAGATCGTTGAGAAAATGCTGGAGGTTATCAAAGAACTGGATACCCCGCCTTTCGATCTGATATTTACCGTGGATATTCTCATGGGATCTAGAAAAGAGATACCGGATAAGGTTGATAAGGACTTGATGTCGGATCCCTTAGTTAAAGAATTAAAAAAGCTGTTGAATTATACCTCCTTCAAGAGGATCGATACCTCCTTTATCCGGGTGCAGGACGGCCGCAGCGCCGAGCAGAGGGTAGGAGGACACAATCTCGACCTGCAGCTATATATGAGACCGCGGTACATAAAAGACAGCCGTAATGAGACCATTCAGATCGAGTTGGCCATGCGGCAGACCCAGATGCGGGCGGTTGAAGTTGATGGTGGCGTTGCCAAATCCGAACCCAAAAACATCAGCCTCTTGGAAACATCTCTCACCCTCGAGAGTGGAGATCGTACCGTGGTGGGAGTATCCAAACTCAACGGAGGGGATAACGCCCTGATCCTGATCCTTCACGGTAAAGTAGACAAATAACAAAAATGAAGGGTGCATCCAGTCGTGTTCACCGCATGAGGGTGGGTGCTTAACCATAACATTATTGGGTTGAAGTATCCATCTCTGCTGAATCCAAACGCCGACCGTAGGATCTGATAATACCCACCGCCAGGCCGGAAAGACCTAAAACACCAATAAGATTGGTCAATATCATAAGACCGTTGACCAAGTCTCCTACAGACCAGGCAAGTTCGACCTTAATTGTGGCCCCCACAAAGATAAAAATGCAATAGATCCAATTGTATGGTTTGTGGATCCAGGGACCTAGAAGATGACTCAAGGCGATCTTGCCGTAATAAGTTACACCGATCAAGCTGGAATATCCAAAAAGAAAGTAACTGGCTGCTACGATCAGCCCTCCTATTTGGGGAATAGCCTGGTTATAGGCGCTGGCGGTCATGGCGGTACTGGTTCCTTGGGTCCATGCTCCTGAGGTTAAAATGGCTAAGGCTGTAAGAGTACGGATCACCATGGTGTCGATAAAAACATCCAGTGATCCCAGGAATCCTTGCCGTGCCGGTTCGCTGGTCTTGGCTGCAGCATGGAAGACGGCGGCCGTGCCGATCCCGGCTTCATTGGAGTAATTACCTCGGGCCATCCCATAACGCATGGCATTGGCGATGGTGACACCGACTATACCACCTCCTAAAGCCGATGGATTAAAAGCTCCCACGAATATCATTTCCAGAGCCTGGGGAAGGTTGGAGGCGAATATGATGACTGTAATTATTCCTCCTGAAACATAGAGCAGGACCATCAGCGGACTGAGTATCTCTGTAACTTTGCCCAGGGTTTTGATGCCTCCTACAATCACCAGCCAAGTGAAAACAGCCAAACCCAGGCCCGTCATCCACGGCTTGATTCCGAATTCAGAACTCATGGCAACCGCGATGGAGTTGGATTGGATGAGGGGAGTGGCGATTGTGGCTTTACAGCTCATGAACAGAGCGTAGGCGCCTGCCAGCCAAGCTAAACCCAGGCCGTTCCGGAGATAATACATGGGTCCTCCGGCCATGGATCCATCCGGAAGCTTTTCCCGGAATTTTTGGCCGAGAACAGCCTCGATCATCTTGGTCGCCATCCCGAAGGTCGCTGACAGCCACATCCAGAAAACTGCGCCGGGTCCTCCCATGGCTATGGCGGTCGCTACTCCGGCAATGTTGCCGTTGCCGACCACGGTTGCCAGCGAGATGGTCAGGGCTTGAAAGGGAGAGACGTCCCCGATCTTATTTTTTTGGGTCTCTCCGATTCGGCTGCGGCGGGTAAGCATCCGGAAGGAAAATCCGAGGCGCCTGAGTTGAGCGAAGCGAAGGCGGAAAGAGAGGAAGAGTCCGGTTCCCAGAAGCAATATGATGGTCTGCGGACCCCAGACGATGTTGGCCAAAAAACGGACGACTTGCTCAACTACCTCTATTTCTTCTCTCCCAGGTTTTTGAGTCCTCGTCTACGGGCGATCTCATTTTTGACCGGCTTATGCAGAACAGCCCAGTAATAAGCCGCCATAGCTGCGCTCAAGAACGCGAAGCGTGTGGTGTTTCCTATAAACAAGGAATAAACCGTAAAAGCAATAGCCCCCAGGACCAAAAAGAGGTGGAAAAAAGCGAAGATCCAATCAGACATCATGTGGCCGGCTATTTCCGACGTATGGAGATAATATCAATGGTTTCTCTGGGGCAATCCGGCAATCCATTTTTGGTCATGGTTTTGACTGATGCGATGGCATCAACGACTTCGGTTCCTTGAATGACCATTCCAA
>JAUWSR010000099.1 GCA_030609975.1 Acidobacteriota bacterium
ATAGCCCGCGTATATCTGAGGCCAGGAAAGGGAGATGTAACTCTTTACGTCAACCAAAAGCCTTTGGGCTTTAAAGATTTCTTCAGCCTGGAAAGCTACAGGCATACCATAAAGCAACCCTTGCACCTGACTGAGACAGAGAGTAAATTCGATCTTTTCATTCGGGTTAATGGCGGTGGGCATTCCGGTCAGGCGGAAGCGATCCGGCTAGGAGTTGCACGTGCACTGGTGGAATTCAACAAAGAGCTTAAGCCGATTCTGAAAGGCGCCGGCCTGCTGACTCGCGACGATAGGATTAAAGAGCGAAAGAAGTATGGCTTGTTGAAAGCCCGGAAAGCACCTCAATACCACAAGAGATAATACGGAGGAAGACAGTTGGTTTCAGTAACAATGAAAGAGCTTTTGGAAGCAGGCTTTCATTTTGGACACCAGACAAAGCGGTGGAATCCCAAAATGAAAGAGTTCATCTTCGGGCAAAGAAATGGAATTTATATTATCGACCTACAGAAGACCATTCGGGTTTTTAAAACCGCGCTGGGATTTGTGACGGATACGGCAGAAGCCGGTCAGGAGATACTCTTGGTCGGAACCAAAAAACAAGCCCAGGACATAATCAAGGATTACGCGTCTCAATCGGAAACCTGTTTTGTAAACCAAAGATGGCTGGGAGGTTTGCTAACCAATTTTAATGTGATCCGGGGAAGCGTCGATCGTTTGATCGAGCTGGAGGAGATGAAAGAAGACGGCCGCTGGGATTTGCTCACGAAAAAAGAGCAGTCGAAACTGGAAAAAGTCTTCCGCAAGCTTTCCAAGAACCTGGGCGGGATTAAGACCATGCATGAGCTTCCCGGGGCTATGATCGTGGTCGATTCGACCAAAGAGGACATCGCTATATCTGAAGCTCAAAAGCTCGGGATTCCCATCGTAGCTATCGTGGACACCAACGGAGATCCAGAAAACATAGATTACCCCGTTCCAGGGAATGATGATGCCGTCAGAGCTATCGAGTTATTCACCGCTAAGATCACTGAAGCCATCTTGGAAGGCAAAAAGAGCCGGATGGAAAAAGAACTTTTAGAGGCGAAACAGGAAGAAGAAACGGCCTTAGAAGGAGAAATGACTCCGGACGCGGCCGAAGCGGAAGTCGTTGTCAAGCCGGTAGTGGAAAAACCCGCTGAATCGAAGCCCGAGGTTCCGGTTGAAGCACCAAAGCCTCCAGCCGAAGAAAAGCCCGAGGTTCCGGTTGAAGCGCCGCCTGAAGAAACACCCGAAGAAAAACCAGCAAAAGAAAAACCTGAACCTGAAAAGGAAAAAAAGAAAACAGAAAAGGAAGGATGAGACGATGAATATCACCGCTCAGTTGGTCAATGAGTTACGTCAGCGCACCAGTATTGGTATGATGGACTGCAAAAAAGCCCTAACGGAAGCAGAGGGAGACATCGAAAAGGCTATCAAGATTCTGAGGAAAAAAGGTTTAGCTCGTGCCAAAGACAAGATGAGCCGGGATGCCTCCGATGGCGTGATCGGCTCTTACATCCATATGAATTCCAAGCTTGGAGTTTTGGTGGAGGTCAACAGCGAAACGGACTTTGTGGCCCGTAATGAAGAATTCCAGGAATTGGTAAAAAATATCGCCATGCACATCGCGGCGGCAAATCCCCAATATGTCAGCCAAGCAGATATTCCTGAAAAAGTTCTTGAAGAGGAAAAAGATATCATTCGGGGTCAACTCAAAGATTCAAACAAACCGCCCGAGATCATCGAGAAGATCGTGGCAGGGAAATTGGGAAAGTTCTATTCTGAAGTCTGTCTGCTTAATCAGCCTTTTATCAAAGAGGACAAAACCACCATCGAACAGTTGGTGGCAACGCATATCGCAAAATTTGGAGAGAACATACAGGTCAAACGATTTGCCCGTTTCGCTCTGGGTGAATCCTAATAACGGACATGCCGGATCATAAGCCAAAATACAAACGCGTCCTGCTTAAACTTTCCGGTGAATCTCTTCTAGGTGATCTTCCCTACGGCATTGATCTAGACAGTACCCGCTCCATTGCTTTAGAGATCAAGGAGGTCCACGCTCTGGGTGTGGAGATCGCGATCATGATCGGAGGGGGAAATATCTTCAGAGGGATTCGCGGTTCTGAATCCGGAATGGATCGTGCTTCGGCCGATTACATGGGATTATTGGCGACCATCATGAATGGGATCGCTCTTCAAGATGCCCTGGAAAAGGAAAAGGTCCTCACCCGACAGGTTTCTGCGATTGAAGTCAAAGCCGTCGCTGAGCCCTTTCTGCGCAGGAGGGTGATACGACATCTCGAACGGGGAAGAGTTGTCATCTTCAGTGCCGGCATCGGGAGCCCTTATTTCACCACGGATACCGCGGGAGTGCTTAGAGCTCTGGAGATCAATGCGGATGTTATCTTGAAAGCCACCAAAGTTGACGGTGTGTATTCGGCCGACCCTATGATCGAAAAGGATGCCGAAAGATTCAGCACCATTCGTTACATAGATGTACTGAAAAAAGGTTTGAAGGTCATGGATTCTACCGCTATCGCTCTTTGTAAAGATCATGATCTTCCCATCATCGTTTTCAACCTTTTTGATAATGGCAACATTAAGAGAGTGGTGCTCGGCGAAGAAGTCGGCACCACAGTTTTTTAACTTGTTGGAGAGAGGAACATGGTTCGAGAAGAACTCAAGGAGCTGGAACAAAAGATGAAAGTTTCGGTGGAGCATTTTCGTAAAGAACTGAGTCGGCTGCGCACCGGCCGTGCCAACATCGGGATTTTTGAGGAAATAAAAGTTGAATATTATGGCTCGCTTACTCCGATCAATCAAATGGCAACACTGGCAGTTCCCGATCCCACCTTGATCAGCATTCAGCCGTGGGACACCACTCTCTTGGAGACCATTGACAGGGCCATCCGAGCGGCTGACCTGGGCTTAAATCCCATTAATGACGGCAAGATATTGAAGGTTCCTATCCCCCCTTTGGATCAAGAGCGGAGAGAAGAGATCGCTAAGCACATCCGTAAAATGATGGAAGATGAGAAGACTGTTCTGCGCAACATGCGGCGCGACTGCAAGGATATGATCGAGCTGCTGGAGAAAGAAAAAGAGATCACCGAAGACGATAAATTCTGGGGTTACGACAAGCTTCAGGAGATCACAGACCAGTCTATCAGGAAAGTGGAAGACCTAGCGGCAGCCAAAGAAAAGGATATCTTAGAACTCTAGATTGATTTTTTAAACCAGTTAGGTGTAGTCCCGAACTTCGTGCGCAGCACCACCCCCCATCCGATGATACTCAAAAACAGGGAGAAAAGAGCACCAAAGACGGGGATGAGGCCGATAACAGTCACCAGAATGAATCCCAATGTTATTGCCAGTAGGGGGGGGACATGTTTTTGACTGATGGCTTTATGGATGCTCTCGCCGAAAAAGTAGAAAAGGACAACCTGTCCGAAGATCTTAATGATGATCCCGATGAGGATGAGGGAAAGCAGGATAGGCAGGCCGATCAAAGCGAGAGAAAGCAGTGCTGAAAATACCACCAGCCCGGTAAAGATAATGATACTGAGAACGCCGGTACCAAAGACAGGTCCAAAGGCGGCCCTGATCTGTGAGGAAGCGTAGGTGATCTGGCGGGGGAAGATAGCCAACAGAACAATGGCCAGGATGAACCAGATAAAGGCCATGATCAATCGGAAGATTATCAAAAGAGGCAGAAGCGAGATCCCGGTTCGGCCCAAAATGCCTTCACGGAAGATCTCTCGGATGCTCGCGTCCGTTTTGAAATAGATAGTGTCACCTTCTATCACGGAGCCCGGCATTTTTTCCAGGGTGCCTCCCAGTGAGACGACATCCCCTTCGATCCGCGCCGTAGGTTTCAGTATGATCGTACTCCCGAATCCTAAAACCGTTTCACTCACCACTCCTTCGACGATGATCGTGCCTCCGAAGGCGACAGCGGTTTGTTTGACCTTGCCTTTTATGTGAATGCTTCCCCCGATAGTAAATACGTTTTCCTGGACATCTCCCTCTTCCACTACGATATCGTTCTTAAGCAAAATACTCTGCTGCCCGTAAAGTGGAAAAGATCCTACCACTGCCAAGATAAGGAGTGTGACAAGCCAGGTTCCCGATTTCATCGTTTCTCTCCCACCAGGAGTTTCCGCTTAAATCCTACATAAAGAGATGCAGAAATAAACAAAGTGAAAATGATAAGACCGGCTTGCACTTCGGGACTGAGGATATTTGTGAGACGTCCGAAACTTTCCCAAAGATAGCCTGAAAAGCGATAAAGCACTTTGACCACAAGAGCGGCCAATTTGATCAGTCGTGCTCCCAGAACAGTGAGACTGCTCAAACCTTCAAATATCGTCCGATTGAGTGAGACAAGAAAATTAAACAGAGATTGGCCGGAATATATGAATGTGAACAGCAGACCTGTGATGATAAAGAAGGATCCGATTGTGGCTGTGAGCAGGACTTGGCTCAGGGCGGGGCGGAAAGGGAACAGGTGGCCCATCACTTGCTGTGTGAAGCCGGGAGGCACGTCCCAAGCCGGAAGACTCGAGGCGGTTTGCAGAAGAAGTTTACTGTCGGCTAAAGCTTTTCGACAGCCGGGGCAGACCGACAGGTGTTCTTTAATAACAGCGGTCTCCCCTTTGTTCAGCTCTCCTTCCAAGTATAGGTAGATTTGATCAGCACCAAGACATTCCATCAAAAATCCTCCATATGCTTTCGGATCATTTCTTTAGCTTGAAAGACCCGGTTCTTTATGGTTCCGACCGGCAGACCTTTGATCTCTGCCATTTCTTCATAACTGAAGTCGTTCATGTGCCTCCATACGAATAACTCCCTCAGGGCGGGTGGTATTTTCTGGAGGGCAGCCTCGACTTTTTCTCTGAGCTGGCTCAACTCGTAATGTTTGCTCACCGAAGGTCCTTTGTCCGCGATCTGGATCGGATAGATCTTGTTTCCACTTTGGTCCTGTTGGTCGATGGAGAAGGCATCGATCTTCTTTTTTCTCCAGAAGTCGATGATGTAATTGGATGCGATCTTGAACAACCAAGTGCTGAATTTATAGTGAGGCTGGTAGGTGTGCAGAGAGGCATAGGTTTTAATGAATACTTCCTGTGTGAACTCCAGCGCCTGCTCATAATTTCCGACCGTACGGCCGATATAATTGACCAACGGCTGCTGGTATTTCTGAATGATCATCTCAAATGCCTCTTTTTCTCCGGCGAGTGTTCTGTGGATTAATTCCTTATCGTCAATCATAGAGGACCTTCCAGCCCTCAAGTATTAATACGGAATTCTTGAGAAAGAGTTTTTTTGAATGACCCATTAATACTGCCGACCCTGCTTAGCCTGAACTATTCATAAAAAATGTCGATACTTGATTCAACAAAAGCAATATCAATCATTTGCATTATTCTTCCAGTAAATCACTCTTACATTTCCGTTTCAATGTATTTTCTATTAAGAATCGACATTTTTTACCTTTCAGGCGAGTCGATCTCACCGTATCTTCTTCGTTGCAAAGGATTTGCGGTGGTTTACCACAGCTTCATCCTTTGCGCCTTGAATATACGGCAATCTCAACTCGTGAATAATCCAGGCTACCTAAGATATAAAAAAGTTATTTGATTATATCGACATCTGGTGGGAGCTTGAGTTCAAATGTGTCTTTCGGAAGTGAGATATCGCCTTTGATCTGGGAAAACTGAAATTCCTGTTTGTTACCGGCCCAATCGAACGATACCGCTTTTAAAATCAGCCAGGTCTTGGCGTCGACTTCCAGCAGGATGTAATTATCCGGATCGTTTTCCCGGGGGATAAGCTTGAGTTGATGTACACTCTTATTATCAGTGGGGAAGGAGGTGGATTCGACTGTGTAGTGATCCTGAATGCTTCGAGTTCCCGTCAAAAGCCCCAGAATGTCGGCCTCTCCTTCTTCTTCACTGAGGGATTTCTGTACAAGTTGTTTGTCCTCGGGGTAATACTCTTGATAGAGGGAATCCTTGATGAGAAAGGTCTTTTTTTCCGGGTCGGTGTAATCCCATCTCATCCAACCCGGTTTCTGAATATAGAGCCGACCTTTTTCGATAAGAGGTGCCCTGACTGAAGACGAATAATAGGTCTGGACGAAATCAGCCTGTAGAGAATTCAGGGAGCGCAGTCGCGCCTCGGTTCTTTGGGCGATGTCATTTACATTTTGGGCGTAAAGGACCAAAACACAACCGAAGACAAAGAACAACCGCTTCATATTTTCAGTATAGCAAAAGTTTGGGGTCAGGTCTTCATATTCCACATAGAATCTGATATAACCGCCATGTGAAATTCGAACTCCTCGACCTGCTGGCTCTCTATATCGGGCTGCTTGTGTTTTTGAGCTTCTGGCTTTCCCGGAAGGCCAAGAGCCTGGAGGACTTTTTTTTGGCCTCCCGCAACCTTCCCGCCGGTCTCGTATATTTTTCCTTGGCGGCTTCCTGGATCGGTGCCACCTCGGTTCTGGTTTCTGTTGATGAGGCTTATCACCGGGGGATAAGTTCAATTTGGGTCATGGGGGTTCCTGCTGTTTTAACCGCTCTCATCTTTGCTTTCGTGCTGGCGCGTCCTATCCGCCGTCTTCAGATCGTTTCACTGCCGGATCTGGTGGAGATGCGCTATGGAAAGGCGGTGCGACACCTGGCGGCGGTACTTATCGTTTGGTATATGATGGTGTTAGCGGCCTCGCAGATGGTAGCGATCGCCAGTTTCCTTAAAATGCTGCTGGGGGCCAGCTATATCGAGGCTCTCTTGTTGGGAACGGCTGTGGTGTTGATCTATTCTGTTCTGGGAGGTTTTTTGTCGGTCGTGATCACAGATGCCTTCCAGTTTTTCCTGTTGGTTCTGGGTTTGATCGGGCTTTTATTTTTTCTCCTAGGAGAGGTGGCCATCCCGGATTTAGTTGGGATGACTTCTCAACTGGGAAAAGATGAATATTTTTCTCTTTTTTCCGACCTTGGAAGAAACCTGTTGATCGTCCTCTCCTTTGTCTGTGCCTGGACGATCTCTCCCATTGTCTGGCAGCGCATCCAAGCTGCCCGGGATGAAAAACAGGCAAGATCGGGGTTGTTTGCCTCGGCTGTAACATTTTTAGGAATGTATGGGGCCCTGGTTTTTATCGGGATTCTGACCGTGGGTGTTTACTCCTCGGGAACAGAAGAGATTCCGATCCTGTCTGAATTGATCCTTTCGCATACAGGCAAGATCCTGGGGATGGTGCTGTTTCTGGGGATTGTGGCAGCCATCATGTCGACAATGGACACGGCCATTAACACCGGGGCTTTGTCTTTAACTCGGGATATATACCAGCGGCTTCTGTTTCCAAAGAGGACGAAAGTACCCGTTCTGGTTGGTCGGATCTCAACGGTCGTGGTTACACTCCTGGCGTTCCTGATCGCCACACGCCTGCAGAGTATCCTGCAGACTTTAGGTTTAGCCGCCGAGATCATGGCGGAAGGATTTTTTATCCCCGGTGTCGCCATGCTGTTTATGTCTCGGAAAGCCCCCAGGGCAGGTCTTTTTAGCGTGGTTTTGGGGGGAGGGTATGCGGTGTTTGCCTTCTTGAATGGAGTGGGTTTGCTGCACCTGGGCTGGCCGGCGTGGCCCTATTCTGTTCCCTATGGACTCCTGCTCAGCCTACTGGGCTTTGTGGTCGGACTGTATCTTGATCGACAGAAACCCTAAATTATTAGATAGATCGGCCTCTCAATCCACTTTACGACCGTCTGAGTTTTGTTTATGATGGATGAGATGTCAAAATCCAAAGACTTGCAGGTAAAAATTTTAGGCGCCAGAGGCCGGAACCTTCTGCCTCTGTGGGTCAAAACATGTCCGCATACAGTTCTGGGAGAAGAGAAGTACTCCCAATTACGCGCTCAGGGCAAACCTGTGGTGATCATTGTCTGGCACGGCCGGCTTTTTCTCATCCCATATTTTTTCCGCAATCGGGGCACTGTGGCATTTATCAGTCCCAGCCAGGATGGAGACATCCTGGTGAGCATTGGAAAGCGTTGGGGATACAAGATATTGCGGGGTTCGAGCTCGCATTCAGTGGCTAAATCCTGGGTAAAAATGCTGCGAGAGCTCAAGCAGGGCGGTGAGGTCATCATGGTTCCGGATGGCCCCAAAGGTCCAGACCGAAAGTTCAAACCCGGCGCCATAAAGCTGGCCCAGTCGTCCGGAGCCAGCATTGTTCCTTTCTCTTATTCTTGCTCTCGCAAAAAGTATGCTAAGAGCTGGGATCGCTTCCTGTGGTTTGTGCCCTTTAGCAAGGTGGTGGCGGTCTACGGAGAACCCATCGATGTGCCTCCTGATCTTTCTGATGAACAATTTGAAGATATGCGCAAACATCTCGAGAAAGTATTGACCGCCCTCGACGAAAACGCCGACAGCTATTTTGACAAAAACTGAAAAACTGGATTTATGGGATGAAAAAGCTGGCTTAGTAACGAGTTGAGATTAAAAGACTTTTTATGATATATATATATATACAAACTTGAAGGAGAGGGACATGAAACTAAAGATCTCATTTTTTGCTTTGATAATTTTCTGTTTTGCACTGAGCGCGTTCGGCCAGACCGTGGATGATTTGATCAAACAGGCGGATGGACTTTATGCCGACATGCAGGACATGGATACCGCCAAAGAAGCGTTGGCGCTCTACCGTAAGGCTCTGCTTGAAGCCGATAACAAGTACGAGGCCTATTGGAAGGTCGCTCGCATGCTCTATTATGTAGGTGCCCACACCGAAGACAAAAAGACAAAGAAGAACACCTTCAGTCAAGGTGTTTATCATGCCGAAAAAGCTGTAGCTTTAGAAGCCGAAAAACCGGATGCTTACTATTGGCGCGGCGTCAACAACGGCAAATACGGCGAGACCCGCGGCGTCCTGAAAAGCTTGTCTTTGGTAAAACCTATCAAAGCGGACATGAACAAAGTCATCGAATTGGATAGAAATTATGAAGATGGCGGGGCTGACCGTGTCTTGGGGCGAGTCTTTTTTAAGGTTCCAGGTTTTGCCGGCGGCAGCAAAGATAAGTCGCTCGAGCATCTACAAAAATCCAAGGAACTTGGCCCTGACGATGCTTTAACCCGGGTTTATCTGGCTGAGACTCTGCTGGGCATGAAAAATGTGGACGAAGCCAAAGCCGAATTGGATTATGTCTTGGCCCTGGATGATGATCCTCGCTGGGTCATGGACATTGCCAACAGCAAAGCCGAGGCCACGGCACTGCTCAAAGACAAAAAATTCAAAAAGTGAGCTATACTCCTTAGGTCAACTCTTTCCTCAAGTCATCTGAGATGAGACAATTAGATCTCTTTTTTGTAAATGTCCCGCCTATGCCCAATCCTGAGTATCCGGATATCTGATTCTACGATAGCATAAATAATTCGATAGTTCCCAACACGGTATTTTCGCAATCCGGCATATTACCCCTTTAAAACCGGAGAAGAGCTAGCCTTCTCAGACAAGTCTTTCTCGATTCCATTCAGAATCCGGCTAGCTTCTTTTTTGTCTAGCTTGGACAGATCTCTTGCTACCGATTTCTTGTATACAATGTTATAAGCCAAGTTTTTTCCTCAGCTCTTTCCCGGAAATCAATTCATCAGTGCTATCATGCAAACGATCAAGGGCTATTTGAAGGTCTGCATATTCTTCAATGTATGATTCAAGTGCTTTTTGAACAATATAAGATCTGGGCCTGTCTGTTTCCCTTGCAATCCCATCGAGTTGATGAGCAAGGTTTTCTGGAATTCTTATTGATATCGACGTGCTCACACTGCACCTCCTTGAAATGCTTGTATTATATTGTATGCACTAATTACAGTGCATGCAAGTGAATTCTTTAAGTAAAACTGACGCTTGAACTGTGCTGCGCAGCTTCTTTGCGTCGCACCAGAATAAGAATTAATAAGAATAAGAAAGTGGCTCAGTTTTCACGACCGAAAATTGCTCATTTTAAACGACCATTGACAGCCCTCTGTGGCTGCTTTTTGTCGAATCGAGGGCCGAGTCTATCTCAAACGGGATGATTTGGTGGTTTTGTTTGATTTGTACTTTTTTTGAGTCGTTGACCTTGTCGTTCCGGGTGTGATACTCATATTTCAGGAAGTCAATCCAATGAATACTGGGCAAGGAACAGCGCCTGGTTCATTCTGGGGGCGTTACAGATTGAGAAAGCCCTCCGAAAATTAAGGACTGGATTTCTATATAGCCCTTGACAAATCAGTGTTTAGCAGCTATACTCTAAGCATGACCTTTGAAAACAGAGAGCTGATCGAACAAATATTTTTGTTCATCAATAAAATTATCTTTCTGGAAAAAAGGAATATATTCCAATTGAGAGGAGCTAAGCTCTACCCCTCGGAAATTCACCTGATCATGTTTATTAACAAAGACCGTGATTCCAATGCCACCCGGATGGCAGAAAAGTTAGGGTTGACCAAGGGTGCCGTTTCACAAACACTGACCCGTCTCGACAAAAAAGGCATTGTAAGGAAGACAAAAGATCCCTTCAACAAAAATGAACTGACAGTGTCATTTACGCCTTTTGGTAAAGAGGTGATCGAAGCCTATCTAAAAACACTAAAGGGCATACATGAACAGTTTGACCGATACCTCTCCAGCTTGAGAGAAGAAGAGCGAGCAGTCATAAAAAAGTTTATTGGGCATATTGAGATCATGATAGACAGTCTTAGTCCATAAAAAATTTTTAATCAGTGTTAAGCACATAAACACTGAGGAATATCAATATATGGGACATGAATAGGATCGAGAAAGGGAGCACCAAAAAATGGATACGAAAAAATCGGAAAAACTGGTTAAGAAGTATTTTGATCAGAAAATCAAATACCAGAGAAAGGTTTATACATTTGCTGTAGATGTCAAGACAAGTGTCAAAGATTTTTTTCCTCTATTATGTCCATCGCGAGAAGCGGATTGGATTCCCGGCTGGGACTGCGACCTTATCTATACCAGCGACGGATATGCAGAAGATAAATGTGTTTTTACTACCGATGCCTCCAATGCGGTCGGGGAAGGAATCTGGACTTTTACGGAATTCAAACAAAATGAATTTATAGCTTTTGTCAGATTTCAGGAAGATATCTTGACCCACTGCAAGATTACAGTGTCAG
>JAUWSR010000214.1 GCA_030609975.1 Acidobacteriota bacterium
GAACGAATTCCTCCACCTCTCACAGGACAGGAAAGTTATCCTACAGGATGTTGAAAGCCTCCGTTCCGATCTCAATAAGACCTCCAAGCTCATCGGACAGATGAAAAAGAATGGAGAAGATGCCTCCTCTCTCATCTCCGATATGAAAAAAGTCTCGGATAAAATCAAAAACCAAGACGAAAAACTAAAAGAATTTGATGCAAATCTCAAAAACCTGATTTTAAATATCCCTAACATCCCGCACGAATCTGTTCCGGTCGGCGCAAATTCCGAGGACAATCCGGAAATCCGCAGCTATGGCAAAAAACCTGAGTTCAGTTTCACCCCACTTCCGCACTGGGACATTGGAAGAACCCTGGGAATCCTCGATTTCGAACGCGCCTCCAAGATCGCAGGCAGCCGTTTCGTCGTCTACCTGGGGGCGGGAGCTCTGATGGAGCGCGCCCTCATCAACTTCATGCTGGACATCCACACTCAAGAAAAAGGCTACAAAGAAGTCCTCCCCCCCTTCATCGCCAATAAAGACAGCCTGATCGGAACCGGGAACCTGCCTAAATTTGAAGCGGACCTCTTTAAGCTCAGAGGATATCCCTGGTACATGATCCCCACCGCCGAAGTTCCCCTGACAAACCTCTATCGCAACGAGATCCTCGATGGGAACCGACTCCCCCTGAGATATGCGGCCTACACTCCCTGTTTCCGAAGTGAGGCCGGCTCTTATGGCAAGGATATCCGGGGTCTCATCCGGCAGCATCAGTTCAACAAGGTCGAACTTATGAGTTTCGTCCTCCCCGAGAATTCCTATGATGAGCTGGAATATCTCACTCAAAATGCCGAAACCGTCCTGCAGCGGCTCGGGCTTCACTATCGTGTTATCGCCCTCTGCACCGGGGACCTGGGATTTTCCGGAGCCAAAACGTATGACTTGGAGCTCTGGATGCCCGACCGAAATGATTATGTGGAGATCTCCTCCTGCACCAATTGTGAGGACTTTCAAGCACGTCGGGCCAACATCCGTTTTCGCCGAGAGCCTAAAGGGAAGCCCGAATTCGTTCACACTCTCAACGGCTCAGGAGTCGCCCTCGGACGCACTGTAAGCGCTATTTTAGAGAGCTACCAGCAAGCTGACGGTTCGGTCCTCATTCCCGATGCTCTACAGCCTTACATGAACGGTTTGGAGCGGATCACTCCTGAGGAATGATATGAAAGACGATCAAAAAGGTTATATACAGATCTACACCGGGAATGGCAAGGGCAAAACCACAGCGGCATTGGGACTTGCGTTGCGCGCCGCCGGCCACGGCAAACGTTCCTACATCGGTCAATTCCTCAAGGGGCAAGATTATGGGGAACTGCATGCTTTAAAAAAACTCAGCTCTCAGATCACGATCAAACAATTCGGCCGCAGTTCCTTCATACATGTCACACAAGACACCAATCCCGAGGATGTGGCCATGGTTTTAGACGGTCTCATGACATGCCTGAAAGCCATGTTATCCGGCAAATACGATCTTATCATCCTGGATGAGATCAACGTGGCGATCTATTTTAAGCTGATCAATGAGGAAGAGGTTCTTAAATTCTTAGATCGTAAGCCTGAACACATCGAGGTCATCCTGACCGGTCGTTTCGCCCCGGATTCATTGATCGAACGAGCCGACCTCGTCACTGAGATGAAAGAGATCAAACACTATTACACCCAAAAGGTACGCGCTCGCGACGGAATCGAACGCTGACCACTTCTACTCGGATGAAAAGAGAAAAATTCGAACAACTCACCGAAGAGGCCCTTAAATCCATCCCGCGCAAATTCAAGCGCTTTCTTAAAAATTTGAGCGTTATGGTCGAGGATTATAACCCACAGTCCCGACACATCCTGGGTATCTATCACGGCGTCCCCTACAAACACAAGGGACCTTATTACGGCAATGTGGCTCCGGATGTCATCGTTCTCTACCAGCGTGCCATCGAGGATGTTTGTGCCACAGAAGAAGCGATCAAGGACCAGATCCGCATAGTGGTTAAACATGAGATCGGCCACTACTTTGGCTTTTCTGAAGCCCAACTGAGAGAATTAGAAAAGAACCAATAAATACTATATCTCGATCCTTAGAAAGGAAAAGGAAATGCAACAGGAATTCACAGGCATCTTTACAGCCCTGACCACACCCTTCCAAGAAGGGAAAATCCTCCCGGATAAATTCACAGATAACATCGCGAAATACAATCAATACGAGCTGGCGGGTTATGTCATCGGCGGCTCCACTGGAGAAAATGTCTATCTCACAGAAAACGAAAGACTCACTCTCTTAAAAACGGCTAAAGAAACCGCAGCCCCCGGCAGGAAGATCATCGCCGGCACCGGATGTGAATCCACACAGAATACCATTGCCGCCACCAACCGGGCTGCAGACCTCGGTGCGGATGCCGCGTTGGTTATCCTCCCCCACTATTACAAATCCTTAATGACAACAGCTGCGCTTAAAGACTATTACCTGACAATCGCTGATAAAACACGAATACCGCTGATCATCTACAGCATGCCCCACAACACCGGCATCACTCCCTCTGCTAAACTCATTATCGAACTCTCACAACACCCCAATATACTGGGGATAAAAGACAGCTCTGGGAATCTTTCGCTCTTGGAAGAAGCCAAGCCTTTTATGCCCGACGGTTCTACATTCCTGTTGGGTGCAGGCAGCCTCCTCTTCCCCGGCCTGCTTTTGGGTGCCAGCGGAGGGATTATTACTCTGGGAGCTGCAGCACCGGAATTATGCGCCCAACTCTATGATCTCTTTCTCCAGGGAAAATACGAGGAGGCCAAGCGCCTGCAGCTTAACCTGGTCCCTCTTAACCAAGCTGTTACCCGCGACCACGGCGTCCCGGGTGCCAAATACGCATTAGACTTAAGAGGATACTATGGAGGTCCCTGCCGTTCCCCCTGCTCCCCCTCGACGACTTTGCCAAAACCACCATCCACAAAATCCTCACTGATCTTAATCTTCTCTAAGAATTGATTCATATACTTCTATATGAAAATCAGCGATGGTTTGGTCTATCGCCCCATCATTTACAAGACGAGATTGTTACAGCAACGAGGTTTAGCAAAAGTTTAGATCAGGTTGATATTTAACCTAGATTATTCACAAGCTGAGGTCGTTGCAGAAACGAAGCATAGCGAAAGCTTGGATCAGGTTGGTGAATCGCTTGAATTATTCACAAACCGAGGTTGTTGCATCAACAAGGCATGACGACCGAAGCCGTAGTAAACTACTACGATGGAACCATAACAAAGTTAATGTGCCGAAATCGTCTTGCCCAAAGGGCAAGAAATGAAGGACCGTGCACCACGCTCTGACAGCACCGCCCCCGCGTTACCTCCGCAGTTAGCTCAGGCAAGGCTTATCTGCAGCACAAGAAACCGCTCTGTTACCGCTGCTACCTCCCGGTCCTGACGGAGTTCGCAGAGAGTCCTTTGCACAGGGCCCACACCCTCATCACCACTTACGAAGGCACAGACCGGAAGAGGCCCAGCCTCGGCGAGGAATTCAACCTCACTTTAGCGGATTGTGAGTTACAGGGCACCGCTAGCTCCCCATCTAGCACGGTCCGATTTTACGTTCACTAGTAAGGAGATCTGGTAGAAAAGATATTATAGTATATTCGGAGAATATTTAGAAGCGGCCGGCGATCCCTAAGCGTAAGACAAATCCATCCCAGAAGTTGGCTTCCCCCTTGATGACAAGATTGGGAGTGATGTTGGCCCGGATGCCCAATCCCAGCCACAAAAGAGGTATGATATTGGGAATGTTGGTATCGCCCTCTTCCTCCAATTGCTGTAAACTCTTTGTTTCCGCTCCGCTGACCTGCTGTGTAAAACTGGTCCATCTAAATTCGCCGTCGTATTCATAACTGGCGTAATTCTTATCGACATTCTCCATGTCCAAGGCAGCGACACCCAAGCCCATCACATAATAAGGTGTGACCCGCCAAGCCGGCATAAAATCCCAGCGGAAACTCAGGGTAGTAAACAGGGGTTTGAACACGATCTCGCCGGTCCCCTCCGCCTCAGCATATGCTCCCCCCAGATAATCCTGACGGACGTATCCTTCATCCGCAGCCACGCGCATTGTCACCTTATCAAGGGAAAAACCAAAACTGAAGGAACCGGAACGGCCTTGGGGATAAAACCTCACTTCTATGCCATAGTTGGGGCCACCTGAAGAGATATTAAATGTTTCTTCATACGTGGTCGGCACCACGGGAACGGGCGCCTGGGCTGTAATGGCATCACGGATCTCCTCGCCCAGTGCCTCGACGATATCTTGTTCAAAGGAACTTATGATAGGACTGAGCGTCCACCGCCCGTAATAAACACCGACTTCAAACTTTCCGGTGGTATCTTTTATGACCACCTCGGGCAGTTCCGTCTGTTCCTCTGTCTCTTGTGCGTAAAGGCAAGGGAACACACTTAATCCAAGAACTAATAATCCTACAAAAAAAGCTTTGATCTTGTTACTGTTCATGACTCTTTTTCAATCCTAACTTTCTGTCAATTCTTTGTCAACCAAAGGGCTTTCATGCTTATTTAGTCGAGCGAGCCCTCCAGAAATTGTTGAGACATCTCGTTACCTAAGCTCCACAAACTTTCCTTGACAGCCCAGAGCGTTAGTGATAGATAAAACTCTATCTTTTACTTTACTGATTTAGAGAATTATAGGAGGAGGACACATGTTTAAACGATCTCTCGCTATTTTTGCGCTGATCCTATTCTGCTTTCCCTTAGCAGCTGCGGCTCAGACCTCACCGGAACAGTTCCTGGGACACAAGCCGGGAGCAGATCGCAAGTTGGCCGATTACAACCAGATCAAAGCCTACTTCGAGAAGTTGGATTCAGAAACACCGCTCATGCAGGTTGTGAACATCGGGGAATCCACGATGGGCAACACCATCATCATGGCTATCATCTCCAGCGAAGCCAACATGTCCCAACTGGACACCTACCGCGGCATCACCAAGCAGCTCAGGGATGCTCGTGGACTCACGTCTGAGGATGCACGAAAACTCGCTAAGCAGGGCAAATCCATCTTACTTATAACCTGCAGCCTGCACGCCACCGAGATCGCCGCCTCTCAGATGTCTATGGAATTGGCCTATGACCTGGTCACAGGCAACACTCCCTTCGAGGCCGACAAAGCCCTTGAAGACGTCATCGTCCTCCTGGTTCCCTCGAGTAATCCCGACGGCAACATCTCGGTCACGGAATGGTATCGCAAATACGTGGGCACCAAATACGAGGGCAGCCGCATGCCCTGGCTATACCAGCATTACTCCGGCCATGACAACAACCGCGACTGGTTCATGTTCAATCTCAAGGAAACTCAGGCGGTAACCAAGGTCCTCTACCACGACTGGATCCCACAGATCCATATCGACGAACACCAGATGGGATCCACCGGCGCCCGCCTTTTTGTCCCCCCCTTCATGGACCCTCCGGTCCCGACCGTCCATCCTCTGCTCTGGCGTGGGGTGGCCCTTTGCGGGATCAACATGTCCTACGACCTCCAGAAAGAGGGATTCAAGGGCGTAACCCATGGCCGCAGTTTCACAGCCTGGTGGATAGGCGCCTGCGACGATACGTCCTGGCTGCATAACTGCATCGGCCTCTTGAGCGAGATGGCTTCGGTCCAAACCGCCTCTCCTATTTACATCGAACCCAATGAGATCCAGGCCAGCTACGTTGAAAAACGCCTGCAGTTTCCCGATCCCTGGCCCGGCGGTTGGTGGCGCCTGCGGGACCTGGTCGATTACGAACTGACCCTCTCTAAAAGCTTGGTCAAGACCGCATACCTCCACAAAGAGGACCTCCTCTTCAATTTCTATAAGATGTGCAAAGATGCCATCGATGTCCAAAAACCGGATCAACCCTTTGCATTTATCATTCCAGCCGCGCAACGTGACTATCCCACGACACTGCGCATGCTGGAGATCTTGAAGATGGGCGGTGTGGAAATTCACCAAGCCAAGCAAGAGTTTATCGCCGACGGCAAGGTCTTCCCGGCCGGTTCATTTGTCGTGCTGTTGTCGCAGCCCTATCGCCCTTACACGCAGGCCCTCTTGGAAAAACAAGTCTACCCGGATATGCGGCAGTATCCCGGTGGACCTCCGGTGCCTCCTTATGACAATGCCGGCTGGACTCTGCCTCTGCAGATGGGTGTGCGCTGCGAACAGATCGATCGGTCTTTCAAGGCTGAGCTCACGAAGCTGGCATCCATCCCCGCTCCAACCCTCACCCCCCCAAGTGAGACTGCAACCTACATGGTTCTGGACTCCAAGAAAAATGCCTCCTACTCCGTAGTCTTTTCTCTCCTCAAAGATAAACCCAAGATCTTCCGGTCAGCCCAAGGTGTAAACGGCGAGGGCTTCCATGTCTGTGCGGGAAGTTTTATCATCGAAAACACACCTCAGGTCAAGAAAGCCCTGCCGGCTCTCTTGGAAAAGTGGAACCTTGAGGCATATGCGTTGTCCGATATCTCAGAGATCAAAAAAAACGAGCTCAAAAGACATCGGGTTGCCCTCTATCAGTCTTGGCGATCCAATATGGATGAGGGCTGGACACGTTATGTATTCGACGACCTAGGCATTCCTTTCACCACACTGCACAACAAAGATTTCAAAGGCGAAAAAAAGAAGAAGGTCGACCTGCGTGCCAAGTTTGATGTGATCGTGTTTGCCGATGAAAGCGCTGACATCATCAAGACCGGTAAGCCCAGTCCCACCTCACGTTACGGCCGGTACTACAGCCCAGGCCCTCCGGA
>JAUWSR010000004.1 GCA_030609975.1 Acidobacteriota bacterium
AGCCATTTGGCCTCGATGAGTTCCAGGCCTTTGTTCATCATCGTAGCCGAATCGATCGTCACCTTTTTGCCCATCTTCCACCGGGGATGATTCAGCGCTTCTTCCGGAGTTTTTGTCGCCATCTCCTCAGGAGACAATCGGAAAAACGGCCCCCCCGAAGCGGTGAGGATCACCTTCCTAATATCCTCGGCTGATTCTTTGGCAATACATTGAAATACAGCGCTGTGTTCGCTGTCGATGGGGACGAGTTCCGCATGATGGTCCCGGACAGCCTGTTGGATCAGTTCCCCGGCCACCACCATGGACTCCTTATTGGCCAGGGCTACCTTTTTACCCGATTCCACGGCAGCCAGAGTGGGACGGAGCCCTTTGATTCCGGTGATGGCTGAGATTACAGTATCGGCCGAAGGGTAGCGTGATAGTTCCTCGGCTCCTTCCTGTCCAAAGACCACTTTTGGTCCAGGAGCCGAGCACCGGCGACGGAAATCCCGGGCATCCTCTTCACGGTCTAAGGCGACGATCTCGGGCTTGAATTCCTCTGCCTGTTGACAAAGGAGCTGGACATTGCGGCCGGCTGCCAAGGCTATCACCCGAAAACGGCTGTCGAGTGAACGCACCACCTCCAGCGCACTGCGGCCGATAGAGCCGGTGGAGCCGAGGATCGCCAGGTTTTCCATGTTTGTTTCGATCAGAGTCTTGTCAATTCATTCCAAAGTATACCAGTATATAGTAGAAAAAGTGAGTCGCCAGGATGAGACTGTCCACCCTGTCAAAGAAACCTCCATGACCTGGCAGCAGATTGGAAGAATCTTTAACGCCTGCAGCCCGCTTAAACAAGGATTCTATAGGATCGCTGATCTGGGCCACAGCCTGGATCAAAGCCGCGATCAGAATGGTTTTCCAGAGCACAGCCTGGCCTTGCAGGAAAATCTGCTGGAAGATCACTCCGGCCATCACCCCGCTCAATACACCCCCCAGGCTGCCTTCCCAGGTTTTATTAGGGCTGGCCAAAGGTGCAAACTTATGTTTTCCCCACCTCCTGCCTGCCAGCATAGCAAACGAGTCTCCAATGTGGATCACCAGCAGCATGAATACAATATACAGAGCCCCAAAATCATTCCGCAGCCAGTTGAAATAATTGAGCGTGAAGCTCAGATAAACCGCACCAAAAAAGGTTAAGGCGATGCCCGCCGGAAACTGCACCAGCTTTTCCAAGATGTCGGTGGTCAGGAGGGAGTACAAGCCCAGGACAAAAAGACAGGCAAACAAGGCCAATCCAATAGAGAATTCAGAGAAATAGAAGGAAGCAGAGATGGTCAAGGCCAAAAGGATGCCGATCGTCCGCGCTGGGAAGACCTTTTTTTTGCGCGGCAGATTGTAAAATTCCAGCAGAGCGGCCAACATCACGATCTGGATGAAAATAAAAAAAGCTAAGCGAGAAAAGTAAAAAAGCGCTACCAGAACCAGGGGGATTAAAACTGCGGCCGTTGCCGTTCTTTTTAACATGTTCATTTCATCTAGCGTCGAGGCAAAATGTCCCCGAACCTCCTTTCCCTCTTTTGATATTCAACGACAGCCTCTAATAAATCCCCCTTACGGAAATCCGGCCAGTATTTATTCGTGACCCAGATCTCGGTGTAGGCCACCTGCCACAGGAGAAAATTAGAGATCCTGAGTTCCCCGCTCGTCCTGATCAACAGATCGGGATCGGGAGCTTGAGCTGTGTAGAGGTGACGGGCAAATTCCTGTTCATCCAGAGCGCTGACATCAAAGTCCTTATCTGATACCAAGCGCTTGACCGCATCTACGATCTCAGCCCGGCCGCCATAATTCAAGGCCAAGAGTATGGTCAAACGTTCAAAGTCCTTGGTCTGTTCCATCACACGGTCCAATTCTTTCTTCACCTTGCCGGGAAGATCCTGGTACTGGCCGATAACTTTGAGACGGATATTGTTCTCGAGCAGTTGCTTATCTTCTTTCCTAAGGTAATCCTCCAGCAGCCGCCACAATGTGGTGACTTCCCGCCGCGGCCTCTTCCAGTTCTCCTTGGAGAACGCATAAAGGGAGAGGTAGGGAATGCCCAAACGCAAGGCGGTCTCCACCAACTCCCGCACGGATTTTGAGCCGGCACGATGGCCTTCCATCCTGGGTAGGCCGCGCTGTTTGGCCCAGCGGCCATTGCCGTCCATGATCACAGCCACATGTTGAGGCATACGGCCAAAATCTATTTTTAAGGCCAGCTCTTCCTCACGGCTGCCGGGCTGTATGAATCCCTTCAGATCTTCAAGCATTGGCCAATTATACCTATCTCCGATATTTGTAGAATGCCAAACATGCGCCCTCATATGAAACCATGCATGGCCCATAGGGAGAATCCGGTTTGCAGGTTTCCCCAAACAGAGGACACTCAGGCGGAGCCAGTTTCCCCTGCAAGACCTCGCCACACCGGCATCCGGGAAGGTCACCACTGCCTTCTTGGATTTCCAAGGCATACTTATTTACCGCATCGTATTCACGGTATTCCGGTTTGAACTGCAGCCCGCTTTGAGGAATCCGGCCCAATCCTCTCCAATAAGTGTCCTTGGGCTCCAGCATGGCTTCCATTAAGGTCAAGGCGGTCCGGTTCCCTTCCTTTCTCACCACGCGGCTGTATTCATTGGTTACGGCAGCCTCCCCTCTTTGCATCTGAGCAAGGATAGACCGCAAAGCCAGCAGAATATCGCCGGGTTCGAAACCTGCCACTGCGCCGGGAATCCCGAATTCCTCGGCTATAAAATTATACGGCTCGGTTCCGATGATGGCGCTGACATGTCCCGGATACAAGAATCCCTGGACCTTAACATCGTCTGCCGAGACCAAAGCTCTCAGCGGAGGCGGCACGAGCCAGAAGGCGGGAAGCACGGAAAAATTCTGAAGATTCTCGGCAGCGGCCGCCTTGACAGTTAAGGCAATGGCAGGGATGGTGGTCTCAAAGCCGACACCGAAAAACACGACCTCTTTGTGAGGCTTCTGACGTGCCAGATCTAAAGCCTCGGTTGGTGAGTACACGATCTTTACCTGCGAATCCGGAGCCGGCACCAGAGTTTGGAGGGAATCCGCTCGGGTTGGAACTCGAGTCATATCTCCGAAAGTGGTCAAAATAAAATTCCGGTTTTCGGTAACCAGTTCGATGGCGGCCTCATGGATCTCATTGGGGGTAATACACACAGGACAACCAGGGCCCGTCAGCATATCGATCCCCACATCCAGCAGGATCTTCTTTAATCCGTAGCGGTGCAGAGCCATGGTGTGAGTGCCGCAAACCTCCATGATCTTTTTGGGAAGAGATAAGGTGGCGGTCTGATCCCGGATCTGTCCTAGCAATCCCTGGATGACTTTTTTATGCTTGAGTTCTTCCATAACCTCAAGACTCAGAGACCTCGAGGTATTCACGTATGAGATCGAGCGTTTCCTGGGCTTCCGCTTCATCCAGTTTGGATATAGCATAGCCGGCATGGACAATAACCCAATCCCCGACTTTAATGTTATCTACGAGCGCAAAATTGGTCTTGACCTTGGTCCCCATGTAATCGATCTTTCCCTGGTTGGACTCATCGACCTCTATGACTTTGGCTGGAATTCCTAGGCACATATTTAATTATCCTGGCTAACCTAGCCTATTCATAAAAAATGTCAATATGTTTCCTCAGTCAGATTATTATCATCGTTTTACGCTGACCTTAGGGAAAGCATTATTATTACTTCGGTTACAATATCATTTCTATTAATAATCGACATTTTTTACCTTTCAGGCGAGCTGATCTCACTGTATATGCATTGTTGCAAAGGATTTGCTGTGGTATACCACAGCTTCATCCTTTGCGCCTCGCATCTACGGCAATCTCAACTCGTGAATAATCCAGGTCAATATATCTGAAAAGTCAATATTATAGGCCATACTCCCCTTTTTAACAAGAGAAGATGTCCCCAGCACTCGGATTCATTTGAGTTATGGTGAAGGGATGACTATAATTTATCTGTAAAAGGAATTCTCAGGAGGTTGCTTCGGCCCTGTGGGCCTCGCAATGAAAAAATAATGAACAAGATAAGCTTAGAAATCGGGAGCGGAGGCAGATTGATGCGGGAATTTATCGATCAACTGATCGTTAAAAACTTGGATAATCCTTTCCTGCGAGATCTGTCTGACTCAGTCCATCTTCCTCTCGATATCGCTTTCACGACGGACAGCTATGTGGTCGATCCCATATTTTTTCCTGGAGGCGATATCGGAACACTCTGCGTCAACGGAACGGTCAATGACCTGGTGGTATCAGGCGCTGAGCCGCAATATTTGTCCTTGGGATTGATCCTTGAGGAAGGCATGGATATAGCAGAACTTGAAAAGATCCTGATATCCATCCAGCAGGCTTCACAGGAAGCAGGAGTCCAGATCACTACCGGAGACACCAAAGTGGTCCGCCGCGGACAGGCAGACAAGATCTATATCAATACCGCGGGTATCGGCCGGATCATCGCTAAAGCGTCCCTGTCGAAGGTCCAGCCCGGTGACAAGATCATTGTGACCGGCACTCTCGGCGAGCACAGCTTGGCCGTCATGTTGGCCCGGGGAGATTTCGGATTGGAAACCGAAGCCAAGAGCGACTGTGCACCATTGAATTTTCTGCTGCCTTTCTGGGAACAAGGCGTGTTCTGGATGCGGGATATCACTCGGGGCGGCTTGGCTACTGTTCTAAGTGAACTGGCGGAAAGACTGCCTCACGCACTCATCGTAGAAGAAGAGAAGATCCCGTTATCCAGGGCGGTTCTCGGGGCAACTCAACTTTTGGGGATCGATCCCCTGTATCTCGCTTGCGAAGGACGGGCTGTATTGGTAGCACCGGAAAGCGTGGCGGATAGTATCCTGAATGAGATCAAAAAGCATGCTCTAGGGCAGGGCGCAGAGATCATTGGTTCCATCAATGACAAGATCGGGAAACCAGGAGAGCTTCTTCTAGCTACCGCCTCAGGTGGATTGAGGCTGCTCGAGCCCTTGACCTCGGAACTGCTGCCCCGAATCTGCTAAAACGGCGATGAGAACCGTCACAAAACTGACCGGCACCTTCGTCTTCGCTCTTCTTGTCTTAGCCGCAGTCTTTCTGATCTTGACCCCATTTTCTTTACGCAACCCGCTGAGCTCTCTCGATTATGCAGCGGATATCCGGCTTGCTCAAGAAAATTACGTCGCAGCCGAGGGCGAGCGATTTGTAATCGCTGTGAAGGTTAAGAACCTGGGCCGGAAAACCTGGGAAAACCAAGGGACAAATTCCAGCCTGCTGTCCTACCATCTCCTGGATTCCCGACGCAGAGTCTTGAGCTATGATAACCGTCGTTTCCGGCTGCCTGAGCCGCTCGCACAGCGACAGGCTCAGGAACTGGAAATAACAATCGCCAGCCCCTTGGAAGCGGGAGAATATGTGCTTGAATTCGACCTTCTCCGCGAAGGGATCTCATGGTTCAAAGATGAGGGATCCCGCACTACGGAAGTCACCCTGCAGGTTAAAGAGCGCGAATGGGCTGACAGCCGGATAACATTCAGTCTGGACTATGGGAAATACACCCGTTTCAGTTCTTCGCTTCCCGAGATAGAGAAACTCTATCGGCTGATCCGGCTCACTCTGGAGAACAACGAGGTGGAATTCCAGGGTAAGGCTACCCAGGTCTTCGGATTTTCCCCCGGAGAGGATTATCCCCAGATCTGGCTGCGTGATGCCAACACGATCCTGCCCGCATCCCGGCTTTTTTATGACAGCCGCTTTTTAAGTTCCTGGATAGAAGAACATCTGGCCTTCCAGACAGCGGAGGGAAGCCTGAATGACTGGATCGATGCCAAAGGAGAAGCTGACAAGAACACGACGGAAACCGATCAGGAGACCTCGGCTGTACAAGCAGCCTATCAGGTTTATCAACTCTTGGGTACGGATTGGCTGGCAAAGAACATCCAAGGAAAAAGCATTCTCGAGCGTTTGCTGCTCGCTCTAAACTATGTTCTGGACACGCGCTTATCCAAAGACCTGGGGATGATCAAAGGAGCTCATACGGCAGACTGGGGCGATGTTGATCTGGTTGATGCAGACCAGGAAGCCGTTTATGTGGATGAGCGGACTCACTGGACAGTCGACATCTATGATCAGAGCATGTTTTATCAAGCCTGTCTGAATCTATCAGAAATGCTGGAGGCAGCAGAAGATTCTGATGGCAGTCGTTACTGGTTTGCAAAGGCCAAACAGCTTGAGAAAGAAACCAATCGTCTCCTCTGGCAGCAAGACAAAGGTTTTTTTCAGGTGCACCACCATCTCTCCCCCCTGCAGCATCCATTTGTTGAGGAAAACATCTTTGCCATGGGGGGAAATGCACAAGCCATCATTGCAGGACTGGCAAACCTCGATCAGGCAAGGTCCATCATCAAGACTGCCATGGAGAGACAGGCTGCCTACAACATATCGACCATCAGCGGGACTCTGCTTCCCCCCTACCCTACCGGGACGTTTAAGCATCCGTTGTTGGACGATCCCTACGAATACCAGAATGGGGGCCAGTGGGATTGGTTTGGGGGAAAACTGATCTATGCCATGTTCGAATCCGGCTTCAGCCGTGAGGCTAAGGCCAAACTCCTCGAGGTGATCCACAAGAATCTGGCGAATCGAGGATTTTTTGAATGGGACAGTCGCGAAGGCATAGGCATGGGCAGTGATATGTTCAGCGGGAGTGCAGGGAGCCTGGCTTTGGCAGTGATTCAAGGGTACTACGGAGTGAAATCGACTAAGGGCCGCCTAACTCTGGCGCCCAAGCTGGGGAAAGATTCGGCTCGCATTCATATCTACCAGCCGGCCGACGACAGCTTTGCCGCTTACGAGTATAAATTCGATCCGGATGCACAGAAAATCACATTCCGATATAACAGCAACATACCGGGAGAAGGAAACCTCCGTATCCTCAACCCTTGGGACCAAATACCCAAAATGCTGAAGATCACCCTGGATGGAAAGCCAATCCCTTATGATATCGAAACCGAGAGAGATGACATCTTTTTCGTTTTCAGCTCAGGATTAGATAACAAGACAGTGATCATTCAGCGGTAACTGATCTCGCCGATCGCGATCCCCAACCAACGTTTATCCGGAATACCTTGGAATTTCCACGGCTGCCAGACACGGTCCACATGGAATCTTAGAAAGATGCGAGAATCGGAGAGGGCGCCGGGAGAGTATTCATACAAATACCACTGAGCGCTGGTCAGCTCGATCTCTTCGATAAATTCCGCATGGCTGAAGACCGGGCCGGTTCGGAAAATCCGTACCTTGACCGGATGTCTATCGATGCCGGGATGCGCGGCTCGAAGAGGAATGACAACGGTCTGGCGAGCATTTATAAAGGAAATCCCAGCTTCCTGGTGGGTCCAATTGAATCTGGTCCCCTGGCCGTCTTCCTCGTCTGAATAGAGCCCAAAATTCTGTTCCAGGTCAAATCTCAAGGTCGTCTGTGCCAGTGAAAGTGAATGCGTGGAGGTCCAAAGCTGAACAGCCGCAAATCCGATAAGCACGGCCATGGCCCAGATCCGCATACGGCTTTTGGAGGGAGAAACAGCAGCCGGAGCTTGCGTATCTAGCCCTGGGAAGAGACAGACAAGCCCCACAAGCAGCCAGGCAAAATACTTGACATCGAAAGCCCCGATATAGCTGTGAAAAAACAAATTGACAAACACGATCATCAGCGCTGATATCAAACCGAACAAAATGAATCTGTCCGGATCATCATCTCTCAGACTTTTGCGGCTTGCCCTCACCATCCGAACGACTTCGAACAGAAGCCATAACGCCACAAGCAGACCCACCAATCCCAATTCAGAGGTGATCTGCAGAAAATAATTTTCAGCTGAGTCCGTGTGGCCGGCGGCATAGCCACGAAGCTTGGTAAAGTTGGGAAGTTCTATGATATAGGCACCCAATCCCACTCCGCTAAGCGGATAGTTCTTTATCAGTTCCAGCGCAGTTCGCCAAAATTCCAGACGGCCCACATCGACCACTTGCCCCAGTGTTGCAGGCTTAAAAACCAAAGACAAGTTCTGCTGGATTCGAAGGTAAAGATTGCTGCCCTGGGCCACCACCATAAAAATCCCTGTGACCACACAAAAAACAATTGCGATCAGGACCAGATATGTCCAGCGCTTTTTGGGGCTGATCTTAGCTGTGATCAAAGACAGGAACAAAAAGAAAACCAGCCCTAAACCCAAACCCAGCATGGCGCTGCGCGATCCGATGGGAGGAAAGACAACCAAAGCTAAAACCAGGAGAATTCCCCAAAGGGGCCTGCGCTTCTTATCCGATATCCCTAATCCCAAAAGCATGGGGATAAGAGCCGCCACGAAGAGGCCAAAGGAGTTGGGATCCTTTAAGGTGGAATTGATGCGACCCATGTTCACAAAAAACGGGGAGTTTCCAAATTTCAGAGAATGGTAATTTTGGACAAATCCAAATAGGAATGTGAGGAAGGCCGAGAGAGAGAGCGCCCACAAGATCTTGGTAAAATATTCACGCGATCTTGTGGTGTTGAAAACGACCAGAAAAAATAGAAAGCCAGAGAAATAACTCATGCCGCTGAAGATCGTGCTCATCACCGCGCCTCCGGCGCGGACGCCATACACATTGACCACCACATCTCGGAAGCCGGAGGAAAGGAACGGGACAAAATTTATAAAACGAAACAGAGTGATGACTCCAGACAAAAGAACGAGCAAAGCGAACAAAGTCAAGGGCCGGAAGATCCTGTGCTGATGGCTCCATCGCTGCTGCAAAAAAGCATACCGGAACAGCCAGCCCCAGAAGAATACTAAAAACAGCACCAGGGCGGTGGGAGCATGGGGAGTTTCCAAATAGATGTGGAACAAGTAAGGAAGATTATTTATCAGAGGAAAGACAAAAACAAAAAACAATAAGCCCCATTGATGGCTGCGCAGCGTTAAAATCAACGCCGCCGCAAGGATGGGAACCAAGACAGCTTGGAAGCCGTGAACAAGAGGCACATAGCGGTAATAAAAAATGACAAACAACACCGCATACAATATCAAAAAGATCCACAGGAAGTTTATTTTAAATGACGATTTTTGTGTTTCCACTCAGAATCTCGATAGCACAGTGTCCCTAATGATTGTGTGCAATTTTTTCACACTTGCAGAGAGAATGCAACCTCCTATATGATAGGAGGCGATTCCCATGCAGAAAAAAATACTCGTTTTCACAAGCCTGATCCTAAGTGATCTAGTGGTCATAGCTTTCAGTTATGCTTTGGCATATTACCTGAGAGCGGGACTGATTCTGGAAATATTCCCTCGTTTAGCTCAACAGCCCCTTCCTTCCCTCGCCTTCTACTTTAGTCATTTTTACATGGCATTTATCTGGGTGCTGGTCTTCAGCTATGAAAAGCTTTATACCAAACGTTTTTCCATATGGGCGGAACTAAAGGTCTTAGTCCGCGCCGCTACATTTTCTTCCTTCACCATCATTATCGTGATTTTTTTGACTCGCAGTGAATTTTACTTTTCTCGATTTGTTGTTATCTTGGCTTGGATAATGAGCCTGATGCTGTTTCCTGCGCTGCGGATCCTGACAAAAACACTATTGATCAAGTTCGGAATATGGAAAAAGAAACTGATCATATTGGGAGTCCATCAAACAAGCCTGGCTGTGATCCAGAACATCCAGAAAAACAAAACCATGGGATACGAAGTCGTGGCCATCATCGATGATGATCCTCAAAAGATCGGGAAAAATATTGCAGGCATCGAGATCCTGGGGCCGATCTCCCGCTTGGAAGAGATCACTCGTATCTACCAATCCAAAGATATCATGGTCGCCACTCCCCACATTCCCAGGAAAAAGCTCAAAGAGATCCTTTTGCAATGTGAAGCCGTAAGTGATTCCATGTGGCTGATCCCACGCAGCGGCGACTTTATTACGGAAGGCGTAGAGATCGATATCCTGGGAGATATCCTGACTCTCTACATTAAACGAAACTTAGACAAGCCCTGGAACATTCTGATCAAGAGTGTGTTTGAGAAATTTCTGACCGTAGTGTTATTGGCGCTGACATCTCCCATTTTTGCCCTGATCGCTTTGGCCATAAAACTGGATTCCAGAGGACCGGTCTTTTTTATTCAAAAGAGGATCGGCCAAAAACATAAGACGTTCGATCTGTACAAATTTCGGTCGATGTACCTCGACAGTCCCAAGCGGCTGACAGACTATCTTGAATCCCATCCCGAAGTCAAACAGGAGTGGGAAGAGTTTAAAAAGCTCAAGGATTTTGATCCCCGCGTCACACGCGTGGGGCGCCTCATCCGCACTCTAAGCCTGGATGAGCTGCCTAAATTGATAAACGTTCTCAAGGACGATATGAGCTTGGTGGTACCACGACCTTATCTTCACGAGGAGATCGACAGCAAAGACCAGATCTCACAGATGATCTCAAGGGTTAAGCCCGGGATCACCGGTCCTTGGCAGGTCGGAGGAAGATCAAAGCTATCCTTTCAGCAAAGACGCAGCATAGACGAACATTACATCAGAAATTGGTCGCTGTGGCTGGACATCGTGATCCTCTTGAAGAGCATAAAGGCGGTGCTGACGCGGAGTGGGGCCTACTAGCGGTTTCTGACTATTTTCGACCCACAGAACTGTATTCAAATCCCATTTTTCGAACCGCTGCAGGATTGAAAACGTTTCTACCGTCTACCAGAATGAGATTTTCCATTTGGTCTTTAGCCTGCTTGAGGTCCAGGTCCTTGATCTCATCCCATTCCGTCACGATGAGCGCAGCATTGGCCCCCTTTAAAGCGTCGTAGGGAGAGGCCGCATAAACCAGTTCAGGCTTCTTTTCTGGGAAAAGGGTCTTCATGTTCTCTACGGCTTGGGGATCGTACATCTGAAGAAGAGCGCCCTCTTCGCGAAGTCTCTCAATGAGGCCGATGCTGGGAGCATTGCGGATATCATCGGTTTCAGGTTTGAAAGCCAGGCCGAGGAGAGCGATCTTCTTATCTTTAAGGATCCATAGGGCTTTTTTGAGCCTATCAACTGTTTTATTGACACAGTTGAAGTTGATCCGGTCCACCTCTTTGAGAAGATTCAGATCTACTCCCAGATCTTCGCCGATCCTGATCAAGGCCCGAACATCCTTAGGAAAGCATGATCCCCCATAGCCAAGGCCTGCCCTCAGGAAACGGCTCCCAATCCGTTCATCCAATCCCATCCCCTGTGCCACCTGCTCTACGTCCGCGTCCGTTCGTTCACACAGATCGGCCATGAGATTGATGTAGGATATCTTCATGGCCAAAAAAGAGTTAGAGGCATGTTTGATGAGCTCTGCCGTATCGATATTGGTTACCAGGATTCGGTCCTGGAATCGCTCGTAGATCTTGACCAGGATCTCTCTGGCTCTTTCAGATTCCACTCCGATAATGACCCGATCGGGATGCAGAAAATCGGACACAGCCGCCCCTTCGCGCAAAAACTCCGGATTGGACGCCACATCAAAATCCACGTCCCGTTTCCGGTAGAGGCTGATGGTCCGTTTGATCCAAGAAGATGTGCGGACCGGGACCGTGCTTTTCTCGACGATCAGCTTGTATTGATTGAGGTTCTCGGCGATCTTACGCGAAACCCCCTCCACATAGGTCATGTCGGCGCTGCCGTCTTCTCGCTGAGGCGTGTTGACACACACAAACAGGACATCGGAAGTAGCAATGGTGCTCGTCAGATCCGCTGTGAAGCTCAGGTTTCCTCGCCTGAGATTGGCCTGCAGCAGTTCTTGCAGACCAGGTTCATAGATTGGAACATTTCCTTGAGAGATCTTTTCGATCTTCTCTGCAACCTTATCGGTTCCTACGACCTCGTGTCCCAACTCAGCCAGTCCAACGGCCGATACCAATCCTACATAACCTGTTCCTATAATCCCAATTTTCATTGATTTAATCCATATATCCCAGTGCTTTCAAGCGCTCTTTGATCTTATCCTCTTCATCCTGGCTCAAATCCTCCTCGGGCAGGGGGAATTTTTCTTTCAAAAGCTGGACGATGTATTCTTCTACCGAGGCCGCCTCACTTTCAGACAGTTTTTCCTCAATTATTTTATAAAGATCTGATGGGATCGAGATGGTGGTAAGCTCTTTTTCCATGATTTTTCTCCTTTGTGGAATCTATCGTCTTCTTTTACGGTACAAATTCTGATCTACGGAGGCGATCATCTTTTCCAAGTCAAGTTCCTCTGCATCCAAGAAATTAGAGATTTTTTTAATCTCTTTTTGCGGAGCGGCTACGATCTCGTTGTAATTCACGAACAGGACATCTACATCCTCCCGGTCCTGGATCAGCTTGATGATCATACGGTTCAACTTCACAAAAACCTCCCGGGTTTTTTCACGGTTATCATCATGCACCCGCGCCATCTTTTCCATTGAATCCAAGATCTCCTCGATATTCCGCTGTGAGTAGATGACTTTGTAGTTTCCCTGAGCTAGAAACTTCAATCCATAAGCCGTGATCTTGATGAACTGCCCCAGGTAATCGGTCAGAGGAAATTTATTTTCCATAAGCTTATTGATGATCTTCCCGCCCTCGAGCTCAAAATAGCCTTTCGGGTTGTTATCGTCCGGGGGGCGAGAGGCGGTATCAAACGCCATGGGCGCTCCGCCCGCCTCCAGGATCTGCATAAGCATAGAGGTTCCCGACCGTTCCAATCCCGACACAATATAGTTCACATTTGAGTCAAGTTTCATGATGCCTATATATTAGTTAATATTTTCCCTTCCTGCAAGAAAAAAGCACGGTGGTTGACAAAGTCAGTTTTTTCACTATCATTATGGATTACTTAGGTTTTATGGAGAAAATCGAACACCCCTACGCCAGCAGTACCGCTTTCTCCGGAGTTCTGGATAAAAACGTCAAAAAGCTGTCAGATAGGTTGGGCGTGACTCTAACCATCAGAGGGGAGAGCATCCTGCTGGATGGTCCTGAGGACAAAGTGGAATTTGCCAAACACTACTTCGATGAGCTCAAACATCTCAAGAATTCCGGCCATCCCATCAAAGCCGAGGATTTCCATATCGCACTCGATCTTATCGAAGATGGTCATACCGGGCGCCTGGGGGATTTCTTTCCGGCAAAGGCCTTGCATCTAGCCCGTAAATCCGTTCACCCCAAATCTCTCAATCAGCAGGAATACATCCAAGCCATTAAAAAGTACGATATGGTGTTCGGCATCGGACCGGCAGGGACCGGAAAAACCTATTTAGCTATGGCAGCGGCTTTATCCGCTCTTCAGAACAAAGAAGTAACCCGGATAGTCCTCACTCGCCCGGCCGTAGAAGCCGGTGAAAAGCTGGGATTTCTCCCAGGGGATATGCAGCAGAAGATCAATCCCTACCTCCGGCCGCTCTACGATGCCCTCTACGACCTCATGCATGGAGACCAGGCCAACAGCCTCATCGAAAAAGGGATTATCGAGATCGCCCCTTTGGCATTCATGCGGGGCAGGACACTTAACTCCGCCTTCATCATCCTGGATGAAGCACAGAACACCACCAAAGAACAGATGAAAATGATCCTCACCCGGCCGGGTTTCGATTCAAAGCTTGTCATTACCGCTGATATCACTCAGATCGATCTTCCCCAGCCATCCAAGTCCGGTGTGCTGCATGCCATGAAGATCTTAGCGCGTATCGATGGGATCGCTTTTATCGATTTCAACGAGAAGGATGTCGTAAGGCATCCTTTGGTGCAAAAGATCATCAAAGCCTATGAAAAAGCTGATGAAAAGGGCCGAAGGTAACCATGGAACCGTTTTCTTTTAAGAAGCTCACCTTCTTTCGCGCCAGCGAACCTCCGGCTAAAAAACCCAAAGAAGACTCCAGCAATCAATACAAGCTCGCCAAACTCAAACCATGGCAAAGGCTGGCAGCCCACCCTCACCTCTTTGTTCTGATCTTCGCGCTGGCCATTGCCTATCTCGTCTCTTACGTGCCTTCCAAGTCCCTACCACAACTGGAACCGGGTGAGATCGCTCCTTCGGATGTGGTAGCACCCGCGGATCTTACCTTTGAGGACACGGAAACGACAGAGCTGTGGAGGAAAGAAGCAGAAGAAACCGTCCTCCCGGTTTATAGTTATAATGAAAATGTTTTTTTGAACACCGAGATCAAGATCAGGGAATTTTTCAAAGCCGGCAGTGAAATGTTCTCAGAAGAAATAACCTCCCAGTCCAGATCGGACTTCATTCAAGCCTGTCAGGATCAATTCAGCCTCGAGCTGTCCGGAAAAACACTCCAGAATCTCATCGATTCGGAATTTTCGGCAACTCTGGAGGAGAGCCTGATCAGCCTCTTGGGCATCGCCTCAGCTCAGGGGATCATTCTTTCCAAGAACCTCTTCACTCATAATGAGGCGGAAAACGGTTTGACCTTGATCAGGGGCAGCAGTGGTGAAAGCACCACGGCTGTCACGGACATCCTGGACAAAAACGAAGGGAAAAACCTGTTATCCGAGGAGATCGGCAAACTCTAACTGGGAAACAGCCAAAAATCCCTGTTGACGACGCTGTCGCATACACTGCTTACTGAGAACGTCACCTTTGATCCCACAGAAACGGCCGTAAGGCGTGAGGCTGCCCGCCGGAGCATTGAAACGGTATTCTACACCATTAAAAAAGGCAAGGTCATAATCCGGCGAGGAGATGAGGTTTCTACCGCCGTAGTCAATCAGATCGAAGAGATTAACACCAACCTGATGGCCAAGCCCAGCTGGGTGATAAGCTTCTTGGGCACATTCATCCTGTTTGTCATGTTGTTTTTTGCTCTGTTTTATTATCTTCGCTCCCGGCATGATGCGGAAGAAACGCTCAATCGCTTCATCATGACGGCCTTCACTCTGCTCATCAGTCTGCTTCTCTACAAAATCTGCAGTTTTATGGCGGATATATTGAGCGAGAACTCTCGAATCACATTTTTCTCTTTTACCGAGGGCTACCGCTATGCCTTTCCCATGCAGATGGCCACCCTACTTTTCACCTATCTATCGGGCGTTCACTTGGCCATAATCGTCACCATCTTGAATGGGATTTTGGTGGGGTATCTCTTTAAGGCTAATTTCTACCTTATGATCTTTGCCCTGTTGACTGGTGTGGCTGCGATCTGGGGAGTCAGATACCTGGGCAAACGCTCCCAAACTCCGGTGCTAAGGGCCGGAATCCTGTTCGTAGCACCCATCAATGCCCTCATCATAGCCATGTTTCAACTCCTGCAGGGACGGATCGGGCCGACCGAACCCTTCCTAAGTGAACTGTTTATGGGAATCTTAGGCGGAATATTCAGCGCTGCGCTGGCTTTTCTGTTTCTCCCCCTCTATGAGCAGGTATTCGGTATTGTCACTCAGAACCGATTGCTGGCTCTTACCAACTCCGAACTGCCCATCCTTCGGACTATGGCGATGGCCGCTCCTGGTTCTTATCATCACTCCCTGGTGGTAGCTTCCTTGGGAGAGGCGGCGGCTGAGGACATCGGCCTTGATCCTCTGTTGGTAAAGGCCGGGGCACTCTACCACGACATCGGAAAGATCAAACGGCCGGAGTACTTCATCGAAAACCGCACCCGTAACTTTGACCTGCACAAAGATCTCAAACCCAGCATGAGTGTTCTGGTTATCATCAATCATGTCAAAGAGGGAGTCGAGCAAGCCAATAAACTCCACCTCCCCAAAAAGATCAAGGACATCATCGGCCAACACCATGGGACGTCGTTGGTGCGCTACTTTTTTGAGAAAGCCAAGGTGGAATACGATCCGGAAATGCAAAATATCGGAGAGGAAAACTACCGCTATGCCGGTCCCAAACCCGCAAGCAAGGAGGCGGCGGTGGTGATGCTGGCCGACTCCGTAGAGGCCGCCTCCCGGAGCCTCAATAAACCCACCAAATCCAATCTGAAGCACCTTATTACCGAGATCATCAATGCCAACATTCAAGATGGGCAGTTGGATGACAGCAATTTTTCGGTGAAAGAATTGAAGCTCGTGGCCAACTCCTTCCTTTCCACACTTTACCCCATCTATCATCCAAGAGTGGAATACCCGGGATTTGATTTTGAGGGACAAAAAGCAAGAGCCAATTCAAACCACAAGAACAATGGTCGAAATTCTCAACCAGCAAAAAAGACATAATATAGAGCTCCAGAGATTCGAATCACTCCTGGACAAGTTAATAGCGCATTATCAGCTCAAGGCCCCGGAGATGACCTTGGCATTTGTCAATAACAAGGCTATTCTGGACCTGAACCGGCGCTTTATGCAGAAAGACGCGCCGACCGACGTACTTAGCTTTCCCATTCGAGATGTGGGAGCGGATGGCAAGTATTACCTGGGAGATATCATCATTTGTGTGCCCTATGCCAACCGACAAAGACAAACACAGGGACACAGCCTGGAGAGAGAGTTGGAATTCCTGACTATTCACGGATTCCTGCACCTCCAGGATTTTGAGCACTTTAAAGGCTTGGAAGAGGAAGAACAAAAGATCCGAAAGCTATTTTTGGAAGATTAAATGGAAACCGAAGCATTGATGTGGGTGGGATTTGGGCTGAGCTTATTTGCCGCCTTTCTTTATTCACTGTTCCATATCTCGCTGAGCTCCAGCAGCAAAATCTCGCTGAGCCGTATCCTCGAAGATCGAGAAAGACAGGTCCGCAGCAAGATCCTGGACATCTATGACGAACTCAAGGTTTCCACCGAGATCCTCCGCATCTTTTTCTTGATCGCCTTTTTTGCTTTCCTCTTCATGGCGGTTCCCCAATGGCGTATCTGGTCGCTGTGGTTCTTTTTAGGTCTGGTGGTCTTTTACATTTTAATCCTTGAAATGGTCCCCAGGCTGCTAAACTCTCGTTTTAATCAGCAGATCCTGCTCTTTTTCCTGGCCTCATTCCAGTTCCCCTATCTTTTGACCAAGCCAATTTTATGGATCCTGAAACCCAGAGGCGATGAAGAAGAGCCCGAGGAACAGCGTGAGGCATCCGAGGAAGAGCTCGACGCTTTTGTCGAAGAAGCAGCCGAGGAAGGTATCATCGAGGAAGAAGAGGGAGAGCTGCTGAAAAGTGTGGTGGAATTCGGCGACACCATCGTGCGTGAAATTATGACACCCCGAGTATCTATGATCTGCATCCCTAAAAATGCAAATATTGACCAATTGAGGAGTCTGGTGATCAGGGAAAAGCATTCACGGATCCCGGTATACAAGGATAGGATCGACAACATCGAAGGCATCATCTTGGCCAAAGACCTCTTGGAATATTCAGCCGATAAATACAAGAGCAGTACACTGGAATCTCTGATTAGAGAAGTATATTTCATCCCGGAATCGATGAGAGTGGCGGAACTCCTCAAGGAGTTCCAAAAGAGGAAACAGAAGCTGGCCGTGGTGGTGGATGAACACGGTGGCGTCTCCGGAGTTGTGACCATGGAAGATCTCATGGAAGAGATCGTAGGCGAGATCCAGGATGAATATGATAAGGATGAAATCCAGATCATCCAGGAAGGCCCGAGCGATTATATCGTATTGGGAGATGTGGAGGTGGAAGAGCTGGAAGATCTGTTCGATCTGGATCTGGCTGAAGATGATTACATCACCGTGGGAGGCCTGATCACTCACTCTATAGGCAGACTCCCCGATCTGGGGGAAAAAGTCGAGATCAAAGGCCTGACGCTTGAGGTCCTGGATGTCGACCAAAAACGCATTAAAAAACTAAGGATCAAAAAAAACTAACGCACGTCATTGCGAGATCCCGTAGGGAGCGAAGCAATCCCATGTCATTGCGGGGAGTGAAACGACGAAGCAACCTCATTGTGCTTCGCTGAACCATTAAAATTCCCTCACTTCGTTCGGGACAGGCTCTGCCATCTCATGGTATAATAGAAAAACATGAACAAAAAAAGCAAACTCTCACGTGTCGGATATGTCGCCCTGATCGGCCGGCCCAACGCCGGAAAATCCACACTGCTCAATTATATCTTGGGCCAAAAAATCGCGATCATCTCGGACAAACCCCAAACCACCCGCACCAGCATATTGGGTATCAAGACCACAGAAGAGGCACAGATCATCTTTATAGACAATCCCGGTGTCCACAAACCTCTGCACAGATTGAACCGCAGAATGATGAATTTTGTATATTCCTCCCTGGAAACCGCCGACCTCATCTGCCTGACCGTAGATGCCTCCTTGAAATATGGTCATGGAGACCAATTCGTGATCGACACCTTAAAGAGCGTCTCCACACCGATTTTATTGCTGCTCAACAAAGTCGATATCTCGAAAAAGAATAAGATCCTGCTCTTGATCGATCACTATAAAGATCTGCTGCCGTTCGCTGAGATCATCCCCCTTTCCGCATTTAATGGCGTGAATGTGGATGTTCTAGAGGAGCAGATCATCAAATATCTTCCGCTGGCTGAGAAGCTGTACTCAGATGATGAAATCTCCGACCAATCTCTCAACTTTCTGTTATCGGAGATCATCCGGGAAAAGGTGCTTGCTCAAGTGGAACAGGAACTGCCCTTTACCACCGCTGTCTATATCGAACACGTCGGAGACCGGCAAAGCGCCGGAGATGAAGAGCAGGAGCAAAAAAGGGCCGGCAAATTCATCAAAGCCAGTATTTTGGTGGACAGAGATAACCACCGCAAAATGATTATCGGCAAGGGCGGCTCCAGAATTAAGACGATCGGCACGGAAGCCCGCAAGGAGATCGAAGAGATCCTGCAGGCCCATGTGTATCTGGACCTGCATGTTAAAGTCCAAGAGGGCTGGCGTGACTCCGCCAACGTCCTCGACCTCATCGAACAGCAGTAGGGTCCGTTATCCTTAACGGACCTCTTCGGATTGAACAACAATTGAGCCCGCTATCCCTAACGGACCTCTTATCGACCAATCGTCGTGTCATTGCGGGCTCCCGCAGGGAGCGAAGTAACCTCGTCATCGCGAGGTCCGCAGGACCGAAGCAACCTTAATTTGCAGCGCTAGTACAAGGTATTTTCTAGTAGTATTGACATTATTCCCATTAGATGGCAAAATCTTGAAATCCCGTGTGGTGAGTGTAGCTCAATAGGTTAGAGCACTGGATTGTGGTTCCAGAGGTTGGGGGTTCGAGACCCCTCACTCACCCATCCCTGCTATCCCCTATTTTCCCCTGGAAAATTGAGCTTTTCCCTTGATTTTCCTTTTAAGCACCATTAAGCCAAATTAGGCGAGTTTAAGCAGAATCTGTTACATATTTGTGACACGGATGGAGAAGTCAGTAGTTGAGATCGCGCACATAGGCCGCACATACATAGAATCGTACTACCTAATTTGGACCCATTGCCCCCCAGTCTGCCTTGAGAGACAGATAAGCTGCTCTTAAATACGTGCAATATTTTTTAAAGCATATTAGGTGGATTGACTTCTCCCCTCGAAATTTATATTCTTTTACCCAGTGAGGGAACCAGGGAAATGAAATGCCCGAAGTGTCAATCTGATAATCCGGCTACACAAAAGTTCTGTGGCGAATGCGGAACACAATTTGGTCTATCTGAAGAAGCCCAGCCTTCCTTCACTAAAACAATTGAAACACCAGTGGAAGAGTTGACCACTGGCTCCACGTTTGCTGAGAGGTATCAGATTATCGAGGAACTTGGCAGGGGCGGTATGGGTCGGGTCTACAAAGCAGTCGATACCAGAATCAATGAGAGGATAGCACTCAAGCTCATAAAACCTGAGATATCGTCTGATAAGAAGACTTTAGAGCGGTTTGGAAACGAACTGAAACTTGCCCGTAAGATTGTCCATAAAAATGTTGGACGGATGTTTGACATCAACGAAGAAAATGGAACTCACTTTATCACAATGGAGTATGTGTCTGGTCAAGACTTGAAAGGGTTGATTAGGCAATCAGGCAAGCTGGGGATTGAGACGACAATTTCCATAACCAAGCAGATATGTGAAGGGTTGTCAGAGGCACACAAGGCAGGTGTTGTTCATAGAGATTTAAAGCCCAACAACATCATGATTGACAGGGAAGGCCAAGTTCGGATTATGGACTTTGGAATAGCCCGCTCCTTAAAAGAAAAAGGAATCACTGGTGCAGGAATCATGATTGGGACGCCAGAGTATATGTCCCCGGAACAGGCCGAGGCCAAAGAAGTCGATCAGAGATCGGATATCTATTCCTTAGGTGTGATTCTATATGAGATGGTGACAGGAAGGGTACCATTCGAGGGGGATACAGCACTTAGTATTGCGATGAAACATAAGAGTGAAGCCCCGAAAGAACCAACAGCATACAATGCTCAGATTCCTGATGATTTGAGCCTTTTTGTATTGAAGTGTTTGGAAAAAAATAAGGACAAACGCTATCAGAGTGCGGGTGAGTTATATTCGGAGCTTGAAAATATTGAGAAGGGCATACCAACCACGGACAGAGTTATTCCGAAGAGAAAGCCGATTACCTCGAAAGAGATAACCGTAAGCTTCTCTGCAAAGAAGTTGGTAATTCCTGTACTTGCTATTATTGCACTGGTTGTTATCGGATTGATCTTCTGGCATCCCTGGTCTCAAGAAGAAGCCTCCGCGCCTGTTGAGGAAAAGCCCTCCATCGCTGTCCTCCCGTTCAAGGATCTGAGCCCCCAATCGGATCAGGCTCATCTTTGCTCCGGAATTCCTCAAGAGCTGGTTTTGAGGTTGAGCAAATTGGAAAATCTCTGGACTCCTGCTTGGGCCTCATCCTCCGCCTTCGATGCAGAAAATGTTGATTTCGGTGAAGTCAGCGAAAAACTCAATGTGAATACCGTACTCACGGGTACACTGCAGAAGGCGGGAGACAGGCTTCGTGTTTCCGTAGAATTGATCGATATTGCCAGCAATAACATCCTCTGGTCCGATCAATACGAACGGGACGCAGGTGATATTTTCCAATTACAGGATGCGGTAACCTTGGCGATCGTGGATAAATTAAAAATAAAGCTCTTAAGCACAGAGACGGCAGCTCTTGTGAAACACTACACCGACAATTCAGAGGCCTACAACCTGTATTTACGTGGGCGTCACTTCTGGGGTGAATGGTCCGCAAAGGGCCTACTGAAATCCATCGACTATTATGAGCAGGCTACAGCTTTGGATCCTGATTATGCTTTGGCCTATGCGGGGCTGGCCGATGCCTATAATGCCATGGGAATACAGGGATTTCTTCCTCCAGAAGAGGCGATGTCCCAGGTGAGAAAGTATGCGGCGAAGGCTCTTGAGCTCGATGATTCACTGGCGGAAGCTCATAGTGTCCAAGCTCATATCAAAGAATATGAGATGGATTGGCCCGCCGCTGAGAAAGCCAATTTAAAAGCTTTAGAGTTGGATCCCAATTCTGTAGACATTATATTCGGATATAATGGATACCTGATTTCTGTGGGACGCGTTGATGAGGCCATTGCTGCCAACCAAAAAGCCCTTAAGCTTGATCCACTATCCGTTCGCACATTGATGAATGGCGGCTTCGTCCATTATTTCGCCAGGAAGTATGACACGGCCATTAAGCTTTGCCAAGATGCACTTGAGCTGGTTCCTGACAATCCGACTGTTGAATACATGTTGGCATGGATGTTTTTTCAAAAGGGCGAATATGACAGATATTTTGATCAGGTTATCAAAGTCCGGGAGTTGGAAGAGGCAGAGCCCAGGTCGATAGATATTGTGAAAAAATCCTATGAGGTATACAAAACATCCGGAATTAAAGCCGCCAAGAGGCATTTTCTGGATCTGGTTGAAAGGGAATCCGCCCAGGAAGATTTTGGCCCCTACCATTTCATTCGGGCTTATTCGATCCTTCAGGATAAAGACCGGCTTATGGATGTGCTGGAAAGGTGTTATCGGGAACGCATCTGGCCTTATGCATTCATAAAAGAACTTCCCGATCTTGATTTTCTGCGCTCGGATCCCCGTTATAAAGCCCTGCTTAAAAAAATGAATCTGGATTAAAATAGATAGGCAAGGTCATAAAGAAATTCCTCACGCTCTGGAACGCCTCCGACCCCGGCCTACCGGAAGTGGCCGATGCGAGGGAGAGGGAGGCTGGGGTGAAAGAACTGTCTTAATTGTCTAAACGTGAAGGTAGTATTAATTGTTTTAAGGGGCACAGACGGCTCTTTTTTCCGGGAAGTTCAGTAAAATAAAGAAATCTGGATACCTGCCCTGTCACCAGCCGTATTGAATTAAAAAAATAGTATGATCAGTATCTAAGTGATATCTTATGGGCTTGCCTCGAATCGAGTTATTATATTTGCTTTCTAGGAGTTCCTTCCACGCTTTGTCGATATAGCAATACCTGTCATTTTGAAAGTGCAGCCACCATAAACCCGGTTTCGTAGATTCCTCGATGTCCTTAATAATCCCTCTAGCCATTTAGATTCCTTTCTTGCCTTCTTATGGAAGAGAGATAATATAACACAATTTTAGCTCAATTAGAATTATCAAGCAGATGTAGCGTGTGTGTCGTCTCATGCTGATATCTCAAGCGATAGCTATTGGGGCAAAGCCATAGAGCACTACGAAAAATTCCTCGACCTGTGGAAGGACGCTGATCCGGGGATAGCGGAAGTGAATGATGCGAGGGAGAGAGGCAATCTCTCCGGATTCATTTATAGCATTATTGTATCTCAAACAGATATACTTGTGCTGTGTCCGGCCAAATGGTAATAATAATACAAAGTCATTTTAGTTTAAGAAGGCGGTTCTTATGTTTAAAATAGAGAAAAAACCCTATCTGCTTTCCATTTGGGAAGAGCCGAAGTGATATGAAGGTCCTGCAGGTAACATCAGAGGTCGCCCCCTATTCCAAGACCGGTGGATTGGCGGATGTTTCAGCCGGGCTGCCGGCAGCCTTGGCTGCAAGGGGACTGAAGGTCAAGGTCTTTTCTCCACTTTATTGCACTGTTCGCGAGGCCGCTCCCTCTCTGACCTCACTTCAAAGTCGTCCCAGAATCCCTTCCCGCTTTGGTGAATTGGATGCGCGGCTCTTTGCTCAACATTCCAAGCCCGGGCTCAGTTTCTATTTTATCGAACGCGATGAATATTTCGACCGCAAGGGACTTTATGGAACACCGGAGGGGGATTATTTTGACAATGCCGACCGTTTCCTCTTTTTCATGCGGGCAGCGCTTCAGGCCTGCCGGCTGATACGTTTCCGTCCGGATATCATTCACTGCCATGACTGGCAGACCGGATTGATCCCGGCAATGCTCAAAAGCGTTTTTTGGGACGATCCCTTTTGGCGGAAGACCCGGACCGTATTCACCATCCACAACCTTGCCTATCAAGGGATTTTTTCCAGAGAGTACATGTCGGTTAGCGGACTTCCTTCCGCACTGTTCTCTCAGGAAGGATTGGAATTTTACGGACAGATGAATTTCTTGAAAGCGGGCATCATTTTTTCCGATCGTTTCACGACGGTAAGCAAGCGTTATGCTCACGAGATCCAGTCCCCGGAATATGGACATGGATTGGATGGAGTTCTGCAGGAACATAGAGCCCGCCTTACCGGAATTCTGAATGGAGTTGACTATTCCTGCTGGAATCCGGCTGTGGATGCCCACATAGTGCAAAATTACACGCCTCGTGACCTCGAGGGAAAGACGAAGTGCAAAGGGGAGTTGATGTCGTTGTTCGGACTGGGTGGGACACTCAAATCTCCAATTTTAGGCATGGTGACACGCTTGGCAGAACAGAAGGGATTGGACCTCCTTCTTGAGGCTGTGCCGCGTCTTATGCGGACCGGAATCCGCCTGGTCATCCTGGGGCAGGGCGATGAGGTCTATGCAAGGGCTATCCGTACTCTGGGCCGAAATTATCCGGGAAAGATCGGTGTCCGGGTCGGATTCGATCCTGTGCTGGCCCACAAGATCGAAGCCGGTGCTGATATGTTTCTCATGCCCTCTCGTTTTGAACCCTGCGGCCTCAACCAGATGTACAGCCTCAAGTATGGGACGATCCCCATCGTCCATGCCGTGGGTGGTTTGGATGATACTATCTCAGCCTTCGATCCCGTGACCGGTAAGGGGAATGGTTTCAAATTCTTCAGCTTTTCCGCTTCAGCCCTACACCAGGAGGTCAGGCGTGCACTCACCCTTTTCAAAGATCAGGACCTCTGGAAGGCTTTGATGACAAACGCCATGCGCTCTGACTTTTCTTGGAAAAATGCTGCACGCAGTTATCATCAGCTCTATCAAAAAACGCTCACTGCAGATCCCTACCGGCCGCCCCAACAGCCGCGATGATCCCGTCATGAATGATAAACAAAAGAAACCGAAGATCAGCCTAGATAAGCTGCCTCCTGTGGCTGCAGTCGTGCCTGGCCTCAGTCTGCTAACCGAAGAGGACATCAATCTCTTCAAAGCCGGAAACCATGTCCGGCTTTACGAAAAACTCGGGGCCCATCCGATGGTCCACGACAAACAACCGGGAACACTATTTGCGGTATGGGCACCCAATGCCCGTCGGATCAGCGTTATAGGTGACTTCAACGGTTGGAACCCCCAGGCCCATCTTCTGGAAGTGCGTTGGGATGGCTCCGGAATATGGGAGGGTTTTATCCCGGGTGTTGGAAAAGGCGCACTTTACAAATACCATATCCTGTCCCACCTTAAAGGACAGGTGATGGAGAAAGGAGATCCCTTTGCTTTCTCTTGGGAAGAGCCGCCCCGCACGGCTTCTCGGGTATGGCCCTTGAAATACACCTGGCGTGACAGCCGCTGGCGGAAGCATAGGGCTCAAAACCAGGACATGAACCGGCCTCTTTCCATCTATGAGCTTCATTTGGGATCCTGGCAGCGCGGGCAGGAGGGAGCTTGGCTTGGCTATCGTGAGGTGGCTGAGCGTTTGGTGCCGTATGTAAAAGAAATGGGATTTACTCATGTCGAGTTTCTCCCGGTCATGGAGCATCCCTTCTACGGGTCTTGGGGGTACCAGGTGACGGGCTACTTTGCGCCCACCCGGCGGTATGGGGACCCGGAAGACCTGATGTACCTGATAGACCGCCTGCATCGTAATGGCATCGGCGTGATTTTTGATTGGGTCCCCTCTCATTTTCCCTCCGATGCTTTTGCTTTGAATGAAGTCGATGGGTCTCATCTCTATGAGCATGCGGATCCCCGTCAAGGCTTCCACCCGGATTGGAAGAGTTGTGTTTTCAACTACGGCCGCAACGAGGTCCGAAGTTTTCTCATCAGCAGCGCCCTGTTTTGGTTGGATCGATACCATGCAGACGGGTTGAGAGTGGATGCCGTGGCCTCGATGCTCTATCTTGATTACTCCCGGAAAGAAGGGGAATGGATACCCAATCGTTATGGCGGCCGCGAGAATTTGGAAGCTATCGATTTCCTTAAGAAACTGAACGAGGTGGTCTACCATTTCCATCCCGGCACGCAGACATTTGCCGAGGAATCCACAGCCTGGCCTCAGGTGACAAAGCCTACGTCTGTGGGAGGTTTGGGATTCGGGTGCAAGTGGAACATGGGTTGGATGCATGACACTCTGGTTTATTTTTCTAAAGAGGCGGTCCACCGCAAATTCCACTTGGACAAGTTGACTTTCAGCCTTTGGTATGCCTTCCAGGAAAATTTCATCCTGCCTCTTTCGCATGATGAGGTCGTATATGGCAAAGGCTCTCTTTTGGGAAAAATGCCGGGCGATGACTGGCAAAAATTCGCAGGACTGCGCCTGCTTATGGGGTGGATATTTACACATCCTGGAAAGAAACTCTTATTCATGGGTGGTGAATTCGGCCAGCGTCAGGAATGGGACCATGAGAAAAGTTTGGACTGGGATCTTCTGCAGCACCCGTCTCACAAAGGAGTGAAGCTCTGGGTGAGGGATCTCAATCACCTTTACCTCCGCGAAGCGGCTCTCCATGATGGAGATTTTGCGGCGGAGGGCTTCGAGTGGATCGATTTCAGCGATCAAGAGAGCAGTGTGGTGGGATTCTTACGTCACAGTTTGTCAGGAAGCCGGCCGGTGCTGGTCGTGTGTAATTTTACTCCGGTGGAACGGTCAAATTATCTTATGGGTGTGCCTAAAGGGGGGCTTTGGAGGGAGCTTCTCAACAGCGATGCTCTGGAATACGGAGGGAGCGGTAGAGGAAACCTGGGGATGGTTTCGGCCTATCGTCGCTTCCGCCATGGTCAGGATTATTCGCTCTCTTTAACTCTACCCCCCTTGAGTTTAGTGATCCTTGCTCCTCAGGCAGATGCAGAGGATATTCCGGAGACAAAAGTTTGAAACGCTTCGTCTGTATTCATGGTCATTTCTACCAGCCGCCACGGGAAAATCCCTGGTTGGAGGAAGTGGAAACGGAAGATAGCGCGTACCCTTATCATGACTGGAATCAGCGCATTACAGCGGAATGCTACGCACCCAACACGGCTTCCCGCATCCTGGATTCCCGGGACCGTATCCTGGACATCATCAACAATTATGTCCGCATGAGCTTCAATTTTGGCCCTACGCTGTTGTCCTGGTTGGAAGGCAGCGATCCGGAGGTCTATCAAGCCATCCTGGAAGCCGATCAGGAGAGCAGCCGGCACTTTGGTGGGCATGGTTCAGCCCTTGCTCAAACCTCTAACCACACCATTCTCCCCCTCTCATCCTCTCGGGATAAGCGCACTCAGATCCTTTGGGGCCTTGAGGATTTTGTTCACAGGTTCGGCCGGGACCCAGAGGGCATGTGGCTGCCCGAAACAGCCGTAGACATTGAGACATTGGAAATTTTGGCTGAGTCCGGGATCCGCTTTACGATCCTGGCTTCCCATCAGGCCTCTCGGGTTCGGAAACCGGCGGAAAAAAAATGGCAGAACGTGAGCGGCGGCCACATCGATTCCCGGCGGCCCTATCTCTGCCGGCTGCCCTCCGGACTGAGCATTGCGCTTTTTTTCTACGATGCGGCTATCGCCCAGGAAGTGGCTTTTGGGGAGCTTCTAAAGACCGGTCAAGGTTTTGCCGAGCGTTTGCGCCAGGGCTTCAGTTCAGCTTCAGTCCACGCGGAGCTGATACACATCGCAACTGACGGGGAGACCTACGGCCATCACCATCGCTTTGGAGAGATGGCCCTGTCCTTTGCCCTCCACCACTTGGAGTCTAAAGAACACGTTCGTTTATGTAATTATGCCGGTTATCTGGCCGAGCATCCGCCGGAGTATGAGGTCGAGATTTTGGAGAACACTTCCTGGAGCTGCTCACATGGAGTGGAACGCTGGCGGGCGGACTGTGGCTGTCACAGCGGAGCCCATCCCGAGTGGACGCAAGCTTGGCGGGGACCATTGCGGGCGGCCTTGGATCAACTCCGGCTGACTCTGAATCCGGCCTATGAAAAAGCTATACGGGCTTTTGGCTGTGATCCCTGGGCTTTGCGTGATAAATACATCCATGTCATGCTGGACCGCTCTGAAAAAAGCCGGCATAATTTCTTAGCCTCATTCGGACTTCAGGATGTCACATCCAAGCAGAGGATAGAGATCTGGAAGTGGCTGGAGCTGCAAAGAAACGCTCAACTGATGTTCACCAGCTGCGGATGGTTTTTTGATGAGGTTTCAGGTATTGAAACGGTGCAGGTGATGCGCTATGCCGCACGTTCCCTGCAGCTGGCGCGGGAGCTGGGAGTTCCAGATCCTGAGCCTGGCTTTCAAGCCCAGCTGACAAAGGCCCCCTCCAACCGGACTCAGTTCAGCCATGCGGCTGAGGTTTATGGCCTCCTGGTCCAACCCGCGGTCTTGGACCTGCACCGGATAGGCGCCCATCACGCGGTGGCCGCCGTGTTCCTGGAGGCAGCTGAAAACCAGGAAAAACCGAGTTATACTCTCAGCTTTTCAAGGCTGTCCCAGCATGAACACCAGGGACAGAAACTCGCCATCGGCCGCCTCCGGCTGCAGTCGCGCCTGACCGAAGAAAAGCTGGATCTAAGCTTTGCCTCTATATATCTGGGAGGGCATGATGTGCGTGCAGCCGTGGGCCCCGAGATGTTAGAGCGCGTCTTTGATCAGATGGAAAAGTCTCTGGTATCTGAGTTCGAAGCAGGAAACATCGAAGGCCTTGTCCCCCTCCTGGATCGTTTCCTTAATCCGGCGCGGTTCGGTTTGCCTCATCTATATAAGGATACAAAAAGAGCGATCGTCGACCGACTCCTGGAATCCATCCTGGATGATTTTAAAGATGCTGTACGTCCGATTTATACGAGAGATTTTGACTTCATTCAAGCGGTTCACCGGATGAACGTCCCCTTACCTTCTGCGTTGACCCAAGCCGTTGGATTCCTCCGTCACCAGGAGATCTATCACGTATTAGAGAGACCGGATCCCGATATCGAGGAGCTTCGTTCTTTTGCGGGACAGATCAAAAGCGGGGCCTTTGATCTCGACCAAAAAACCATGAGTGCTGCGCTAAGCCGTACTCTGGAAAGGCTGTTGGGGCAGATCGAGCAAAACTCTGAGGACAGCGCTTCTCTCCGGCTGCTGGATGGTTTGATTGCCGTTATCGGCGATCTTCCTCTGGAACTCAACCTTTGGAAAAGCCAGAACCGGTATTTTCATCTAAGGAAACGCCGGTTCAAGGAATTGAAGATCCTTGTGCGAACCGGTGACCTGGATGCTCAGGCCGATTTGGCGAGCCTGCATCGTATCGGTGATTACCTGAGAGTGAGATCGGATACCTGAATGGATGAATTGGCTCGGTCTGCAGGTGCTCTGCTGCATATCACATCTTTACCTTCAAGATTCGGGATCGGAGACCTCGGCCCTGCCGCCTACAGCTTCATTGACCGTGCCGCCGAGGCAGGTTTGAGCTATTGGCAGGTGCTTCCGCTGCATCCTACGGAACTGAAACTCGAGTGTTCCCCGTACCACAGTCCCTCCGCCTTTGCCGGAAATATCCAACTTATCAGTCCGGAGCTTTTGCTTAAGGAGGGCTGGCTGAGCCAAAATGATCTGAAAAACAGCCCGGATTTTCCCAGCAAAGGCATCGATTATGCGGCGGTTTTTTCATGGAAGCGGAGATTATTTGGGCTTGCCTTCCATCGCTTCCGGAACAGCTCTCCCCCGCGGGGATTCGAGGATTTCTGTCTGGCCCAAGCGCTCTGGTTAGAGGATTTCGCCCTGTTTAGAGCGCTCCAGGATAAATTTCCCCGCTCCTCTTGGCAAAAATGGCCGCAGCCTCTCCGGGATAGAGATCCTCAGGCCTGTAAAAAGATAGGGCTGGAATTCGGATCGGCTGTTCTTAAAACGAAATTCCTGCAGTATCTCTTTTTCCAGCAGTGGACCGAGCTCCGCAGTTACGCGCAGAATAAAGGAATCGGCTTGATCGGGGATCTCCCCATTTATGTGACTTATGAGAGTGCTGATGTTTGGCAGGAACCGGATATCTTCCAGTTGGATGCACAGAAGCGCCCCACACACATAGCCGGTGTGCCTCCTGATTACTTTAGCTCGACGGGGCAGTTGTGGGGAAATCCCTTGTACCGGTGGGAAGTCCTGGCAGAGCAGGATTACGCCTGGTGGGTGAGGCGTTTTCAGCATGCTCTCAGCTTGTTCAATCTGGTGCGTATCGACCATTTCCGCGGATTTGTGGGATATTGGCAGGTTCCGGCCGGACATAAAACAGCCAAGCGGGGCCGCTGGGTAAAAGCTCCGGCCGTCGAATTCTTTGGCTGTCTTCAGAGATATTTCCC
>JAUWSR010000088.1 GCA_030609975.1 Acidobacteriota bacterium
AATTGCATTAATACGGCTTTGACAATACAATAGATTCCTGCCATGTCAACTAAAAAGGAAGAATCGGAAGACATCCCAGAAAACCCTGACAAGAACCCCCTGGATCAATCAGCAGTTTATGTAAAGGACCCCAAGACGGGACTATGGATCGTAAAGAATCCCTGTGGCTCCATCGCGTACAATTATCTCTACCGAAATAACGATTGATCTTGGCATCAATAGTTACCCAGGAGTGAAAGATGCAAAAAAAAGGGTTGTGTTTGATATGCAGCTTTATCTTGTTCGGATCAGTTCACACACAATACTTCGCTCAACGTCCCATGACTGTCGACGACGCCCTGAGGATCGTATCTGTGGGGACCGTGCTGCTTTCACCCGATGGACAGCGTGTTTTTTATTCATTGGAAAAACTGGATTGGGAAAAAAACAAGCACACCAATACCTATTATCTGTGTGACTCAGAAGGAAAAGGAAAAAGACAATTTTTAAGGGAGGGCCTGGAGGCCAGGTCTTTCAAATTTTCGCCTGACAGCAAATACCTGAGCTTTCTAAGTAAAAAAGAGAAGAAGAACCAGCTCTTTCTTATTCCAATAGACGGCGGAGAAGCCCACAGCATAAGTGACCATGCGGTCAGTATCAAAGACTTCCGGTGGCTAAAAGACTCTACCGGAATCGTATTCCTGGCAGACGAAGCCAGATCAACAAAAGAACAAAAGGAATACGATCTCGGGGCGGATGCCGTCTTTGTCGACGAAGCTCCCAACGGAAAAGAAACCACCCGTTTCAGCCGACTTTGGTTTCTCGAACTAAAAACCCAAAAGGCATCGCTCGTTTTTGAGGAAAGCCTCGTAATCGAGGATTTCGACGTATCCCCCACGGGTGATAAAATCGTGTTTGTAGGAACGCCGGATACACGGACAAACTACCCCTTCTTTGCTGAGCTGTACATGATCGATCGAGAAGGAACCAATCTGAGCCGTCTCACGAATAATCGAGGCCCTGAGTCAGATCCCAGGTGGTCACCCGATGGTAAAACGATCATTTTCCGTGCCCCTTACCAATCTGTGAAGGACGGCGAATTTGAACTCCGTAACGGAAGTTTCTGGCTGTTATCTACGCGTACAGGAAAGTTTCGGCGCCTGGAATGCCAACGCCAAGGTGAAATATACCGCGGAGCAAAGGCCTGGTCGCCGGACAGCAAATACTTTTATTTCAATGAGCTGCATGGCACCAATACAAATCTATATATAATCGATGTGGAAGCCGACGGCATCGGGGTAATGACTCAGGTCGCAGGTACTCTTCAACCCAAATCGTTCTCTGCCGACATGACCAAGATGGCCTACACGCTTCAGGATTATAGAACACCCGCCGATGTGTATGTAGCCGGGATGCACTTAAAAAATCCTATACGCATCACAGACGCCAACCCTTGGCACAGAGATGAAATTCTCCTTTCGACGGCCGAACCCATTCGCTGGAAAAGCGACAAAGACGGGATGGAGATCGAGGGAATGCTCTATCTCCCACCAAGCTATGATAAGACGCCGGACGAAGACAAGGCTAAAAAAAGCCCCTTGATCGTTCACATTCACGGGGGACCCGCCGGAGTCATCGAAAATTCATACCGAGCTGCATTTCACATATTCGGTGGCTTGGGTTATGCGGTGTTGGGACCCAATTACCGGGGGAGCACTGGTTACGGAGATCAACTTTTGCGTGGGCTCATGGGTGAAGTTGGTGACGGAGAGCATGCTGATATTATGAGCGGTGTGGATTATGTTATCGCAAACTATAACATCGATTCGGAGCAGATGGCCGTCCGCGGCTGGAGTTGGGGCGGTGTGAGCACCGGATACTTGATCACGCAGGTCCACCGGTTTAAAGCCGCTTCAGCAGGTGCCGGAGTTTTTAATTGGGCGGCTGAAACCGGTCCCGGATTTAACTTCGATGTGAGCCTTTGGTATATCGGAGGGACTCCCTGGGATAATCCTCAGGAGTGGGCAAAGCGCTCGGCTATCACTCATGTAAAAGACATAAAAACCCCAACCATTCTATTTCATGGAGGGGAGGATACCACCTCCAGTGTCAATCAAAGCTTGATTTATTTTACCGCACTGCGCGACATTGGGAAGGTCCCTGTGCGCTATATTAAATTCCCCCGACAGGGGCACGGAATCGAAGAACCACGCTTGCGGAGAATCCATCTCATCGAAGAGATTCGCTGGTTCCAAAAGTATGTAAAGGGAGAGGACTGGACACCCTGGGAAAGAATTGAAAAATGACAAGTTCCCAGATCATCATTATCGGCGCTCTGGCTTTTGTCGCTGTACTGTTCGCTGTCGGATTTTACGCTAGCCGCAACATCCAAACAAACTCGGATTTTATCGTTGCCGGGCGGCGACTGCCTCTGTGGTTATGCGTCTTCACGGTCTTCGCTACATGGTTCGGCTCCGGCACCCTGATCGGTGCAGCAGGTGCAGCCTACGGCAAGGGCATGCTGGGAGTGCTGTCAAATCCCATCGGTTCCGCACTCTGCCTTTTTCTGGCTGGATTGTTCTATGTCCGTATTTTGCGCCGCATGCGGCTGCTAACGCTCCCTGACCTCTTCCGCCGCCGATACGGTCGCGCAGCAGAAATTTTATGCAGTCTTTGCATCATCCCCGCCTACATCGGCTGGGTTGGCTCGATCTTTGTGGCCTTTGGTTACGTCATGCACACAACTTTGGGATTGAACACCACCGTTGCTATCCTCCTGAGCGCAGCTGTGGTTGTTGTCTATACCTTTGCCGGAGGGATGTGGGCGGTTTCCCTCACAGACTTTCTGCAAGCTTTGGTCATTATCGTCGGTCTGTTGATCCTTTTTCCTTTGGTGCTCAAGGATTTGGGAGGATTTTCCGGCCTTTATTCCCAAGCGCCGGCTGGGCATTTTTCCCTCCTGCCCGCAGGGACATTTAAGGATTGGGTGTGGTTTATCCAAGCCCTATTGGTCATCGGTATCGGCAACATCGCCTCCCAAGACCTGCTTCAGCGGGCATTCAGTTCACGCGACGAACGTGTAGCTCAATGGAGCATGTACATCACGACCTTCCTCTACCTGAGCATCGCCATGATCCCCGTCCTGCTGGGAATTGCCGGCACAATATTGCTCCCAGAGATATCTGATCCGGAATACATTCTGCCGGCTTTGGGCATGAAGTACCTGCATCCAGTCGCCATGGCCGTATTTGTGGGTGCGCTCTTTTCAGCTTTGATGAGTTCGGCAGACGGAGGAATCCTCGCTCCGGCCAGCATTTTCGGTCAGAATATCCTTCGCATCCTCAGACCCAAGGTAAGCGAGAAGAACATCCTCTGGTCAACGCGTTGGGCCATTCTTGTTATCGGCCTTTTGGGACTGGCCACGGCGCTCTATTTCCAAAATGTATATAAACTTATGGTGAAATCCTTTTCCATCCTGTTCGTAGGTCTGGTCATCCCCATGACGGCTGCCATATACTGGAAAAAGGCCAACACCCCAGGGGCAGTGGCCAGCATTGTTTCGGGGATGGGCAGTTGGCTGCTGCTTGAAGCCGTCCAGTCCACCTATCCAGCAGACTTGATGGCAGCAGGGATCGGACTGGTGACCATGATCGCTGTCACGCTGCTGACTCAGAAGCAGTCGCCCGCTAAGCCAATCACAGACATCGATGGGAACATCCTGGAATACCGGGATCGTTTAGGCACTCTGGGCTTTCCTCGCCCCGGCAGATAAAGACGGACTGCACCTTTATTTGTGGCTAGGCTTTCTTAAAATATAATCGATAGCTATTCTGAAGCCGAGATGGTCATCGGCGCTATCAGGATCATCATACTGCCTGGCATCGGATCTAATATTGTGGCCGATTATCAATTCATCCGGATCCTGCCCATCGCGGCCGGCAGAACCTGCCCAAAAACCGGCTTTCATAACTCTGTCTTTCCCTTCTTTTGCACCAATGGGATCTTTATAATGCTTCCGGTCATACTTCCCATACCAATCATAAACCCACTCTGTGAGATTCCCTGCCATATCAAGTGCGCCGCAGGGTGATGCACCCAGAGGAAAAGAGCCAACCGGTGACGTGGCTGCATACCCATCGTTCACACCAAAATGCACTTTGGACTGTTCTGTCCCAGGAAAAACAGCATTAAAAGCCTCTTCAGCATAATTGGCTCGGGTTCCATCAGGATCTTCATTGCCCCAGGGATAAATTCTGTGATCGTCTCCCCTTGCTGCATATTCCCACTCAGCCTCTGTCGGCAACACAAAATTCACCCCGGTTTTTCGAGACAGCCATTCACAGAAATCCACGGCATCAAACCAGCTCACGCAGGACACAGGGTGACTATCATCTATCTCGACATGAGGGAAAACCGCCGTTACCTGAGAGAAAGCGTTATCCCAGTAAAATCCTGGAATCGTGATAAATCCTTTTTCCTTGAAGTTATAAACCCAGGGTCCTTCATGGCCTGGTTTCTCAACAGATGTGACGAAGCTTTCCTCTTCCACAAAAGTTCTGAACTGGGCTTTTGTTACAGGAATTTTCGCGATCCAGTATCCTGTTAAAGTGACAGGATGTTGGGGCGCTGCAGGGCTGCCGCTTACTTTTTCATGAAGCTTATCATTTCCCATGACAAACGTGCCCGCAGGCACATAGATCATGACAATATCATGTACAAATTCAGCTTCCCAATAGCCTTTATCATTCTTATAAACGGACTTGGCCTTCTGCCGCATGAATTCCAATTCTTGGTCCATGGTTCTTAGGTCAGTGCTGATCTCTCCTTCAAGGATAGAGCGCAGAGGCGATTTCATGGAGTTATTTCGCTTCTGTTCAGCACATTCAATGAAAAGTAAGACAAGAATCAAAGATAAAGGCAACGCTTTAAATTTCATGCTTTCCATAAACCTTGCAAGCTGTACTGTTCAGCCAGAATGACTTCTCAGGTAGGAGCACTATTTAGCCGGCAGAGCCGCCCCCGCCGCCGCCTCCTCCGCCGCCACCTCCTGAAAATCCTCCCCCACCCCCGGAAGAGTAATGTGCGGCTGAGGTGCTGGCCTGCTTGATGGTCGTGGCCATGTATTCGATACTCTGGATCATGTCGCCGATCTGGCCTGTCCCTGCGGCCAAAGCTGCTCCATATCCCAAATACCATCCGGCTGCGACAGCACGCTCATCTTTGAGAATCTGTGGCAGCAGCTTGAGCAACTTTTTTGCATTTCCAAACAAGATACCGAAAACCAGGAAATACTCCCAAAGTTTGTAAGCTTCAGGTGGTGTTTCTTTAAACTGGGAAAAATCGTCTAGAAATCGCTCTAAACCGCGCCACTGCTCATATTCGCGGGCCCATTTGAGCGTACGTCTTTTGAGTTTGGGTATGAGGATCAAGCTCAGGATTAGCAGAAGAGGATTCATCATAAATAACGCGAGAGGTAGGGTGATCGCCATAAAACGATGGCTCTTGCGCAAGCTCTGGGGCTCGACAAATTCCAGGGCTTTGGCTTCCTCATCAATATCCATCTGCCATTTGCGAAACCACTTCTGAAATTCGCGGGGATGGCCTTCGAAATACTTTTTAAGCTGTTTCATTTCCAGACTTGGCTTACCCTCGCTACCCTGATCAGCCACTTCTTCGAATAAAAACTCAAGCAGACTTACTTCATATGGTTTTAGTTGGTTCTCATTATGATAGTCTTTGGCACCGAAAATAGTTGTGGCATATTCCTGCTTCTCACCAAACAGGGTTTTTTTATCTACCAGGCGGTCTTCCATTCCAAGATAACCCCTGCGTGCCAGATCAAAAAGTGTGGCTGTAAACGCACGGGGGGTGACCTTCCCTCCTTCCTTGAGCAAAACCTCAACCAGGGCCGGTTGTAGATCTGAGGGCAGATCCCGAATATACTCGGGACGAATCTCGCTGCGATAGTCCTTTCCTACACTGCGCCAGCTGCGCATATAAAAATATAACCAGAGCAGCGGCGCTCCCACCAACCACACCAGCCAGAGGCGGAATATGAGTTGGAAGCGTTGGCGACTACGCGCCGAAGCTTCACGGGCGGACTGAGCACGGGCGATCGTTTCCTGAACAAAGCGGGCCTCTTCTTCTTTTACGGAAGCACGCGTATGCCGCTGCGAGCGCACCCCCTGGACCATTCCCGCCGGCCAAACGAATCGGATCTCCATAAACTGCTGTGAAGACAGGTTGCTGGCTGTGAAGCGGGCCGAACGCCGATCTGCTATCTCGGATCTTCCCGATAACGGCCCGTGACCGAAAACCATAAGCTCCTCACGGCTGGAGGCATCCTCCGGTAGCAGGACTAAGACCTCCACTTTGCGTGTAGGCCGATCCCAGCCATCCCCGATGATCTGCCAGTAGAGCTCGGATATCTCGGGATAACTGATAACTCCCCCACGGACACGGTAGTGAATGTGAAATGTCCGCTGCTCATCCTGAGCCGTATAAAACCATTTGGCTTCAAAGCGGGAGCCGCTTTGGCTGGATTCGATAGACAGCGGCTGTCCGTTCTCATCCATTATCTGAAAGTCCTCGACCGTGATCCTGAAGTTGTATCTTTGCCGATCTACCCTGAGCGGTATATACAGCGAGGCCCAGGAAAACTGGCCTTTAAAGGCATAAGTTCGGTATTCATCCACAGTAAACGAACCGTCGCTGTGGATCTGGACAGTGATGCGGACCTCCGGAAAATAGAAATCCTTATTAAAGGCCTGCAGTGACGAAGGATCGCTTACTATTAGAGAGAGAAGAAAACATGCCGCCAAAACCGTGCCGAATCGAACTTTATTCCCCATCGCAAATCTCCTGTTGTTTATTATAAACCTGCTGTCACATAGAAAGCTCCCAGCTGGAAACAGGTCGTGCACCCGAAACAGGTCTACATGATTTTTTTGTAAAACAGGTGCATGAGATACAAGCACAGACTAAGCTGAAATTAAACAAGCGCCTTCTTTTTTCCTTAAAGTGGCCTTTTTGGGCAAAAAACCAACTTCTAAGCACCCTTATCAGCTATATTTTCATGCTAACTTGTTTTATATCAATACTAACTGGGGGACTGTCCCCGTATGTATTGGGGGACTGTCCCCAAATTATTTCTTTTTATTGGTCTTAAACGATTTGTCGGGGTAAGGGGGAGGATCGGGGATGTCCCGGGGGTCGGAGCGGATCAGGTCCTGGAGAAAAGCGATGGCTGCTTCGAGCTGTGCATCTTGTCCCATAAAGGTAGCATGGGGCAGGTTATCTACGACGATGTCTGGATCCACACCATGTCCCTCGATCAACCACTCCCTTTCCGGACCATAGACTCCGGTTTGAGGAGCCCGAGCCAAACCGCTGTCGCTAAGACGATTGTTGCTGCTCAGCCAGATCTCACCACCCCATGTCCGGGTGCCGATGACTTTCCCCAGGTCCAGCCTCTGGAAACCTTCTGCGAACGCTTCACCATCAGAAGCCGTATACTCATTGCACAGAACGACCATGTGTCCCCGGAAGGCGTAATGCATGTTCCAGGTGGGCTCACCCACTCGATCCTTCCAGTAGAACCAGGCCTTACGGATCAGCTTCTCCAAAATAAAGGCATCGATATTGCCGCCCCGGTTGTGCCGCACATCGATGATCAGGCCTCTTCGCTTAAACACAGGATAGAAGTTCCGGTACCATTCCGTGATGTTGCCGCCTCCCATGGCTCTGAGATGAACATAACCGATCTCATTATCGCTGTCCTCATCAACCTTGAGCCGGCGTGTGTATTCCCAATCGCTGTAGCGGAGATTGGATTCATTGGAAGTAGGGGTGACGATGACCTGGCGTGTTTTGCCGTTCGCCTTCGATCTGAGAGAGAGAAGTACCTGACGTCCAGCCTGATTGCGAAGCATGACATTGGGGTGCCGCACATCCAAAGCTTTTTGTCCATTTATTGTAAGGATGATATCGCCCTCCTGAATATCTAAATCTGGATCCGCCAAGGGAGAGAGCTCTGAAGGATAGTCAGGATCGGATTGATAGATGTGATCGATGTGGTAACCTCCGGCTGCTTCATCCCGGCTGAGTCGAGCCCCCAAAGTCGCCACACGCACCTGATCGGATCCACGTCTAAGATCACCACCCCGCACACTTACATGCAGCGCGGAAAGCTCTCCCACCACCATACCGATTAAATCGTTCAATTCCTGCCGCGTCGTAATCCTGTCTACCAGCGGGAGATATTTATCGCGAACACCTTCCCAGTCCAGGCCGTGCATCCCCGGATCCCAGAAGTAATCCCGCTCCAAGCGCCAGGCATCGATAAAGAGCTGCCGGAAATCTTCTCGGACATCGATCGAAAAGTTCCATCCTGAGAGATCGACGTTTTTGCCTTTAAGATTGCTGATCTTCCTGGGAGCGGCATCGACGATGTAAAACACATTATTTTTTCGGGCCATGATCTTTTTTCCATCTTCACTCAGTTCATAGCTGCGAATACCATCCAAAACAGTTACGACCTCAAGATCTATATTGGAGACCTTAACCGATTTAAGCAACGCGGGTGAACCATAGCCAACGCCCCGCTCCACCCAAAAAAGCGCTTCCTCATTGACCGAGAGGCCTCCTAGGTTTCCAGGGGAAACCGGGACCTCGCGGATGCGTTTTTGGATACCCTCGGTATCTATCCGGATGACAGGCACAACAGCGGGTTTCTCCTCACGCTCCTGCCGGTCTCCGGTTCTGTTCGCCTGTTTAGGGGAAGAAAAGAGCTCGTCATCCTGCTTAAAAGGAGACCTCTCACCCTTCCTCAAAGAGAGCACATAGATCTTTAGCGGCTTGTCAAAATAGGGCTCTGGCTGTCGCGTCCCCCAAGGACTCCCCACTACCGACCGGAGGTTGCGGTCAGAGAGGAAATAGATGAATTTTCCATCGGGGCTCCAGGCCGGGCTGTAGCTGTTGAGCCGATCACTGGTCAGAGGGAATTGAGATCCGGTCTCAATCTCGTAAACATGGATCTGAACAAACATGTTGGAAGCACCCTGAGAATAGGCCAGCCAGCGGCTGTCCGGAGACCAGGAAATATCTCGTATTCCTTCCCGGTCTGTGGAGATCTTCTTCTGCGCTCCGGTAGCAGCATTCAAAAGCCAGAGATCATTGTTTTTGTCATCATAAGCGATCCATTTTCCATCAGGTGAAGGAACACCTTGAAATCGAAGGATCTTGCTGTTGTCGGTCAGGGGCTTATCCTCGCCCACGGCGTTGGCCGGCAGAGTGACAAACTCGAGCTCACCTGACTCATCAGAGAGACCCAGCAGAGTTTTCCCATCAGGCATGAAGGTCACATCCCGATAGCGTACGCCTTCCTTGAAAGACGCGCGCACCAGTCTCCCCTTCCCGACGGGAGCCACGAAAACACGGCCGCGTGAGGTTAAAACCACACTCTCTCCCTTGGGATGCAAATGAGCAGAGGTCAGATACCGCATGGGATCGTTGACCCACTTTTCCCGCAGTTGATCAAAATCTGAAGCCAAGGCAATATCAAGCACATGATCTTCACTTTTATTGATATCAAAGATTCGAATATCCGCACCAAGTTGATAGACGATCCGGCCTGCACTTAAATAAGGATCGCGCACATCCCAACCAAGGTGTGATGTGTTTTGTTTGAGGTCTTTTCCTGTCTCATCCATGGACCAGAGGTTCCAGGTACCATCCCGGTCATTCACATAATAGACGCGATCCTCCCACCACATGGGAGCGAAATCTTCTCCTGGAAAATTCGGCGTCAAATTTTCAGCTTCCCTCTCACCGGAGGTGAACTTCCAGACATTACGAGCGGTTCCGCCCTTATAGCGTGCCGTATTGTTGTTATGGTATCCCGGCCGTGAGAAAAAAAGTGTCTTCCCCGAAGGATCAAAAGAGCCGTCGCTGGCTTGGCTCAGTGGGATCCGGGTGATCTTTTGTGAATTCAGGTCGATCATCACCAGCTGTGGATCGGGCAAAGTCGAATAAGCCCGCGTGCTGTACATGAGCTGCCCATTGGGAGCAAATCCGATGACGGTAGAGGAATCAGATTCATAGGTCCAGCGAGTCGGCATTCCGCCCTGCAAGGGCATGGTGTAGACTTCCGTCGGTCCTTCATAGGTGGCCGAAAAGGCCAGCGTTCTCCCATCCGGAGATATGGCAGGATGGGTTTCCTCTCCGGCATGCGTGGTCAATCGCCGCGCAACACCACCCTTAACATCCACAGACCAGAGATCCCCCTCAGCGGCGAACACCAGGGTGTCCCCATGCAGAGCGGGAAAGCGGTAATAGCCTTGGCTGGAGTTGGCATAAGTAATGATTGAAAATGCCAATACAGCCCCCAATAAACAGGTTATTAAAGAGGATCGTTTTGGATGGTTCATTTAAAGACTCCTTAAAAATCTGCTTATATCACAGCCAAGAACATGCGTCAAACAATACCAAAACACAGAATTGAATCCCACTCAAACATGTCAGCTGACATGACAGATGAAACAAATCTGGTGCACTTTCTTTTGTTTGAGTTTCAGACAGTATCTATTTCTTAGATTGCAAATTTGGGCCGAAAATACTAGATCTAAGCCCTCATATTGGCCAATTCTTGTTGATAACTTATTTATTTTCTGGTAGATGGGTTGGCCAACCCACATAATTATCCGTAACATCGATGAAATGGACGTCTCGGTATTGTGGGAGTTGGAGTCCGGTTTTTTTAAAACTGGCTGCGTAGATCCTGTGCTTGGGCTTGGATGTATCGGTTTCGCATGCAAGTTGTGCAAACCAGGTTTGGTTCAGGGGAGAGCGGTCAAAAGCACCAATGTGTTTCCATTGGCCTTGATCGTAGACTTCCACCCAAAGATGACCGCCGGGGAAACCTACCCAGCGTGGGATAGTGACGACACGGGAGGGAATTCCCACGGCTCGACACGCATCCGCCAGCAATACAGAAAGGCCGGCACAGGATTCAGCGCCGTGATCGATAATTTCAAAAGGGCTTAGGAGCCCATCTTTTAGCCTCCGGTTCTCAAAGCCGACACCCAGCATCTCAAATATTCTCTCGTTAAGTATCATCACAGCTTCCTCTATGGTCGCGGCCTCTTGAACCAGCGGCAAGAATCGGTTATAAAATTCAGGTCGCCAATTGTCACGATTTTCATGAAGCTGGGCGTAAGGTAGAACATAGTTGAGAAAAATGTCCTCCGGCATGTTTATTCCGGGGAGGACCCCCGATTGCACCTTGAACGCGTAACTAAGGTTGTCGTTTAAAAAAACTGCCTTGAGAGTATGCAGATCTTTTTCCGGCATTTGCTTTAAAAGAAAAAGCAGAGCACTCCGCTCTGAGGGAGCGGCCGCCAAAAAAGCCTGCAGGCACTGCCCCCGGTTATCGCCTGCAACATCCAGCAATTCAATCCATTCCTTGCGTTCCACTTCCGGCATTGAAGCAGTGCACTCACTGAATTCCGACTCCTTCGCCTCCCATTTCTGGTTCAGATCATCCCACATTTCCTGAGCTTGGACTTTTAGTTCCCTGCCGTTTTGGCTGGGGATTTTCATGGGAGTCTCAACCACCAATTCGGCATACTTTAATCCACGGTAGACGTCATCCACCCGGGGATAATTTTCAGCGAGAAGATATTTCGTGGTCAAGCGCCATGGCAGTATGCTATCAGCCAGTTGGGCGTTCTGAATTGCATTTTTCCACTC
>JAUWSR010000068.1 GCA_030609975.1 Acidobacteriota bacterium
ACACTGGGTTTCTGGTAGTCATAGCGCAGTCCCAGGATCAGGTTGAAACGGCCGAAGGTGATGGTGTCACTCAAATAGCCGGCATAGGCGCTTACCGCCCCGTAATCCCATCCGCCACGCCAGAACTCAAACCTCTTCATCGCGGGGATGATATCGGGGTTGTTGTCGCCTGTGATATCGATCGAGGCGGTGTGGTAGTTGTAGCGGGTAAGGAGCTGTCCGGGACTATCCCACAGCCCTTGCTGCGCCCGGTCGGCGTAATCGAATCCGAACTTGAATTCGTGGCTGGCGCCAAAAAGCACATCGTTGAAGTAGCTGCCCCCAAAGATGAACTGGCTCACCGGACGTTTACACTGGTAGGAGAAGTAGCTGTTCTCCCAAATGCCGTCTTTGATATTCCGCTCCGTCATAATGACTCTATCTTCGTCGTCCATCGGGATCAGGTTGAAACCCGCGTTGGCGAAGGAGTACTTGACCGACAGGAACAGGCTGTCTCCGAACATGTGCTCGTCTTGGAACTTTACGATGGGAGATCCGAAGTGATACATACCGGTCTGGTGCCATCCACCCGGGAAGGAGTAGCTGGACGAACGTCCCCATTTTTCCTTCTGTCCGATGTGCATAATCGCCTCACACCGGTTCTCCGGCACAAGCTGGATGTTCAGCTTGGCGGCATAGTTGATCAGCAAGGTGTCATCCGCCACGCCGACGAGGTTGGTGGTCTTGATGTCTTGAGCACCGATGGATAACCACCACCAGGCTCTGTCCACAAACAGCGGACCACCCAGGTTGAACCCGTAGTCCTTGATGTTGCGGATAACATTGGTCCGTTCCAAACCCTCTGCTTTGAGCTCATCCGTGAGGTTTTCCGACTGGAACTTTTCATCTGTGATGTAGATCCGGCCGCCGATCGATACCCGGTTACCACCACGACGGGTCACCAGGTTCATCTGGATCCCACCGGTCTGGACGGTAACGTCCGAGCCGCCGGTCGTGATGTTCATCTCTTCAAAGGCGTCAAAGTCATAGTACGATGGCGAAGCAATGGCCGACGGGTCCGTGATCACGATCCCGTCCATGGCCCACTGGTTCGATCCACCGCCGCGGGCCGCGAAGCTCGCCTGCTGCCCGGACTCCGATCCACCGATGTTCTCACGGTCGACATACACACCGGGAGCCTGCTGCAGCACAACCCACGGGTCGCGGGCTGATGGCAGCGACTGCAGAACATCACGTGTTACGTTCTCACCCACCGTCGTTCTTTTGCTGTCAATGACCGGTGTTATCGCCGTAACCGTGACTTCCTCTTCCAGTGCGCCCATCTGCATGGTCATGGTCACCTCAACGTTCGCTCCCAACACCACGATGATGTTCTCCTGGATCTCCGTCCTGAAGCCTTCCAGTTCCGCCTTGAGGGTATAGTCTCTGGCGGGTGCCAGCGACAGGAACCGGAATACGCCCTCTGCTGAGGAGATCGAGGTCACCGGCGCTGTCAGGACTCCCGTTAGGGTGACCGTTACACCGGGAAGAGCATTGCCGTCTGTATCTACGATTTTGCCGTAGATGTTACCTGTTCTTACCTGCGCCGAAAGCGAAGTCGCCAAAACCAGCACAGCTAAGACAATTAAAAATTTACGCAATTTGTCCTCCTTTTTACCCCTCGTTAAACGAAAGGTAAAAATTACCCATAGCCCTGGAGTGACAAGTCACTCCAACCAATACTAAAGTTGTTTTCACTAAACTTCGCGGATGCACCTCCTTATACAGAATCTTTTTTTTCATCTCGGTTTTATATAAGCAACTTCCGTGCCAAATCAGGGACAATGTATAACCTCAATAATATCAATAAGTTAGAAAACTCCAATAAATGCCCCCCCCATTTTTTGGTCCAATATTTTGGATGCAATCCAAATAATTGGAATTTCTGCCCGGAGGGTAAAAATTGTTGTCATTGCAAACGAATTGAAGCAATCTCCCATTGTGTATAACGAAGCACGATGAGGTTGCTTCGGCCCTGCAGGCCTCGCAATGGGCATAATACTCAAACAAGCAGCACCACTTTTTGAGTATGTTATACTTTGAGCCCAGCATGAAATTTATAGCCGATCTGCACATCCACTCCAAGTTCTCGCGTGCAACCTCTCGCGAAATGACCTTAGACTCCCTAGCGTATTGGGGAAAGATCAACCGCCGGATCGAATCCCTTACAAGAACCTGATCCCCTTGAACGAAGTCATCGGCCAGGCCTTTGAAAAAACCGCCACCTGCAAAAGCGTATGGGATGCTTATTTTCGCTTGATCCATGATTTTGGGAACGAACACGCCATCCTGACGGAAACTCCCACGGAAGAGATAGGCCGGCGGGCTCCTGAGCGCATCGCCCAGGGGATCGAACGCATGCGTAAAGGCCAGGTCCGCATCATTCCCGGTCATGACGGTGTCTTTGGAGTTATCGACCTCTTCGGGAACACAGAGGACACATCCGGCAACTCCCAGAATTAGCTCTCTCCAAAGACTTGCATTGTGAAAACTCCTGGGTTTGCGTATAATCCTCCTCTGAATATCAGACCTATGCGATTCATTAAAGATGCCGAGTTCATCCAACACATCCGCTTGACCCTCTTGTCAGCCTTGGTCGGAGTCATGGCGGGGCTGGCTTACGTCGGCTTTAAGGCCATGATCGGGTTCTTCCAGGGGCTGTTCTGGCGGGCGGATTCCATCCTGACCGCGGCCGCTTCCCAGCCCTGGTATTATACCGCTCTTATTCCCGCCTTAGGAGCGCTCATTTTCAGTCCCATCATCTATTTTGGCGCACGGGAAGCCAAGGGCCATGGCGTGCCCGAGATCATGGAAGCGCTCATCCTGCGGGGAGGCCGCATCCGGCCCAGGGTAGCTGCGATCAAGGCCCTGGCCTCATCCATCTGTATCGGATCAGGAGGATCAACCGGACGAGAAGGGCCCATCGTCCAGATCAGCTCGTCCATCGCTTCCTCCATGGGGCAGCTGTTCCGGATCAAAGAGAAAGGCATGCGGACTTTGGTGGCGGCCGGGGCCGCTGCCGGCATCGGAGCCACCTTCAATGCCCCCATCGCAGGGGCCTTGTTCGCTGCAGAGGTGCTTTTGGGCGAATTCGGGGTGTATTCCTTCAGTCCCATCATCGTGGCTTCGGTAATGGCTACGCTCACTTCACGTATGGTCACGGGCGAAAATTTTGCGGCTTTCACCGTCCCCGAGTACACCCTCAGGAGTGTGTGGGAGATCGGTCCCTACATCCTGCTGGGATTGATCAGCGGACTGGTCGCCATCCTCTTTATCAAATCTCTTTATTTTCTCGAGGACCGCTATGAGAGGCTGCGCATCCATCCCCTGATCAAACCTGTAACCGGAGGTCTTGTGGTCGGGGCCATCGGTCTTGGATTTCCCCAAATTTTTGGAGTCAGCTACGAATCCATCGATGCCTGCCTGCAAAATCAGGTGGTCATGTGGCTGGCATTTGTCTTGGTATTCGCCAAAGTCATGGCGACCTCCTTCACTCTGGGTTCAGGGGGATCGGGTGGCATCTTCGCCCCGTCTCTCTTCCTGGGCGCCATGACCGGAAACTTCGTAGGATCCATCTTCCAAAATGCCTTTCCTAACTCCATGTCCTCTCCCGGAGCTTTTTCGCTGGTGGGGATGGGCGCGGTGGTGGCCGCAGCCACCCATGCTCCCATCACAGCCATCATCATCATTTTCGAGCTGACCAACGACTACAAGATCATCCTCCCCCTGATGCTCTCCTGCATCATCGCTTCTCTCCTCACCATGGGCCTGCACAAGGATTCGATCTATACCATGAAACTGACCAGCCGGGGGCTGCGCTTTAAGGAGGGTCGGGAACTCAATATCCTGCGCTCATTGCATGTCAAGGATTTTCTCAGCGACGATTACGAGGTTTTCGTGAACACCGACCATGTGGGACACATCATCAATCAGGCCATCGGTGGGAAGCACCACAACTTTCAGATCGTGGATGCCGAGGACAACTACAGCGGTTGTTTTTCTCTCAACCAGTTGAAGAACTTGATGCTTGAGAAGGAGATCCTGGATGCCTTCGTGATCGCTCAGGACTTGGCTGTGACCGACATCCATATCCAGTATCATGACCATCTCGAGCATGCCATGCAGATCTTCGGATCTACCGATGCTGCCGAGATCTCCGTGCTAAAAAATGGCAAACTCGCCGGCGTGATCAAGCGCAAAGACGTGATCGAGGCTTACAACCATGAGATCGTTAAGCGCGAGGCAGCCGCCGGGCTGGTGGAGAAATTCAAGTTCGTTGAGCAAACCCATGTTCGAGAGATCGGGGGAGGCTATGCCCTCATGGAGATCGAGGCGCCCCCGGTATTTTGGGACAGATCTCTGAAGGAACTCAACCTGAAGGCCCTTTACCGTATAGATGTGCTCTTGATAAAGCGCCGCTACCCTCCAAAAACCATCACCATCCCGTCGGCAGACGAGGTCATCCGCGAAGGCGATCAGCTCGTCATCGCAGGCTTAGGAGATTCCCTTTCCAAGATCGCTGATATCAATCCGCCCTCTAAAAAAGAATAATACTCTTGTTGTATGATGTTCCCTCAATCCCCCTGACATATTCATAAACAATGTCGATATAGACCGTAAAGAAAATAATATCAGATTTTTACGGTAATTTAAGTGGGAGCATTCTTAACGATACGGTTCTGATGTCATTTTTAGTTTTAATCGACATTTTTTACCCTTTGGGCGAGCTCTCCTTAATACCCGGGGGGGTGGGAGGTCGCCTCGAATCTACGACAATCTCAACTCGTGAATAATCCAGGTCCCTTGGATTTCTTGACAACAGCAAATTACGGACTTATATTGAGGTTTAAGTTTTCCGGAGGGATATATGGAAATTGAAATGAAGATCAAGGGCTTGGTGATCGACCCTATCTCCAAGATGCCTATTGTGGTTCTGGAGGACCTTCAGAACGAACGCATGCTGCCCATCTGGATCGGAGTTTTCGAGGCCAACGCCATATCCCTCAAAATGGAAAACGTCACCTCTCCCCGGCCCATGACCCACGACCTGGTCATAAATTTTTTAAATCAGCTCAACATCGCCATCGAAAAGATCGTGGTCACGGACGTGAAGGAAAACACATTCTACGCCAACATCCACTGCCGGCAGGAAAACAAGACTATAATCATCGACTCCCGGCCATCGGATGCCATCGCCTTGTCTCTCCGCATGGACGCCCCCATCTTCGTGCAACACGATGTGGTTGAAAAGGCTCAAAGCCTTAAATTCGACGAAAACCTGGAGGATTCAGAAAAGTTGAAAACATGGCTGGAGAGTCTGGAACCCAATGACTTCGGCAAGTACAAGATGTGAGATTCCCTCAGGTCCTGAGGGTAAATAGCAGATAGAGCCCGACCAGTCCAAAAATGAGATTGGGGCCCCAGGCCGCGAGGAAGGGGCTCAAAAAGTTCGCATAGCCCAGTTCCCGGAAAACCCCCACCGCTACCCAGTAGACCACCGCAATACCGACGCTCAATCCGATGCCAAAGAGAGTACCGCGCTTCCCCATAGAAAAGGCAAAGGGGATCCCCAGGAACACCATGACCAGACTGACCAAGGGAAAAGAAATCTTGTAATGCAGGTCCACCTGGAACCGAACGGTATCGAATCCCCGCAGATCGATCGCCTGGATGTATTGACGGAGTTCCGCATAGCGCATTTGAGAGGGCTCCCGCCATTCCCTTAAGAAATAAGATTTATCCTCTGCCAGTTTGAATCCCATATGCTCCCGCCTAACAAAACTACGGGGAAGATTGCCCTCAAAATCCCGGTACCAGCAGTTCACAAGCGAAAGTTCCTGTCCCTCAAGGAAGCCTTTTTCCGCATAGATCCTGCGTTTAAAGGTCCACTCAGAGAGATCCAGGTCATAGATCGACAGTTGGCTGAAGCCTTCCGTCAAGGGATCGAAGTAGCGGTAATGATAGATGCGGTCTCGGCCACGCCCCATTACCCAACGCCGGTTGGTTTGGATATAGCTGCGGGGTGGTTTGTCTTCGATTTTGTTCCAGAGATCCTCGGCCTTGCGGTTGGTAGAAGGGAGAACATTTTCTTGGAGATAGAAAGAAGAGAAGCTCACCGCAGCCGCCAGCACCGCCACCGGCAATACCACACGGTAAAGGCTTATGCCACAGGCCTTCATGGCCGTCACCTCATTGGACTTGGTCAGCAGCCCCAGACATAAAAGCGTCGAGACCATGGCCGTCACCGGCAGAACATAATGCACGAACTCCGGGATGCGGTACCAAAGATACTCGAGGAACATCGCCAAGGATTTATTGTGTTCATAAACGGTATCGATGCTGTCAAAAAAGGTGATGATCACAAAGATCGACAGCATGCTGAAAAAACCCAGGACAAATATCGCCAGATACTTCCGAATGATGTAGCGGTCCAGGATATTCGGGAACCAGATATAAAACCGGGGCAATCGCCGGGAGGGGCTTTTTGGTTTTGGGGAGACCTCCCGTTGGCTTTGGCGGCGAAAGATCCCCCGAAAGGGAAGAGAGGGAAAAAGGGATGATTCTTTGTGGGAGACCAAGAAGATATACAACCCGATCACGCTCAAGATGATGTTGGCACCCCACATCCCCAACCAGGGCATAAGCCGGCCGTCCATCGCTTGGTTTTCTCCCGCCGTGATCAAGACATAATAGAAGATGATGATCACAATGCTGATGGTAAAACCGCTGGTGCGGCCCCCTTTGCGTGTAGTGGCGCCCAAGGCGACCCCCAGGAAGGCAAATATGAAACAGGCCATAGGGAGCGCAAACTTCTTATGGATCTCGATCGAATGCGCCCGCAGGTCGCGATGTTTGAGCGACAGCATGGGCTTTTCACCCGGGGTTTGTTGCATCTGGTCTATTTCCGCCTGAATCAACGCCGAATCTATCCACAATTCCCGGATATCTTTTTCCCGAACCCGTTTTGAAGTCGAGATCGAGGCAAAGAAATTTCCCACCTCGAGCTCGAATTCACGATGATCGAATTCCGTAACGCTATATTTCTCCGGTTCGGCAGCATGGTAGGAATGGATAGCACCGTTAAAAAGCTCCAGAGTAGCACGCCTCTCCTCAGCAAACATGTTAAAACGGCCGGTCTCGGCAAAAGCCACGCGGGAATCACGACCGGGTTCGGCACGATGGACAAAGATATTTTTCCAGGTCTTATCTCGGTCGATGTCCTGGATATAGATCATGGTGTAAGGAATGGACTCGATGAATTCTCGGGGACTGAGCGTAAACTGCACCTTGGCCAAGACCGAATTGGCCAGGGTCTGGATAAATTTGTAGTTGGAGCGGGGGGCGCTGTAGAGTGTTAGAAAGGAGGTCAGCAGCCAACCGCAAAAGGAAAATAAAAGAACGGGCCGCAGCAGTCGTTTGTTGCTGATCCCCAGTGTTTTGAAGGCCGTGATCTCGGTATCTGAAGACATCCTGCTCAACCCTCCCAGAATGCCCATGAGCACGGACATGGGGACGGTGAAAGCCAATACCGAAGGCAGAAGATGCACCAGGAGAGAAAGCACGGTCTTCAGTTCTACACCGCGATCGATGAACATCTGGGAGAGCAGAAGGATCTGGTTCATCAAAAGCACAAACGTGTATACAAGCAGCCCGACAAAAAAGGGAGGGAAGATCTCCTTCAGAATATAACGGTCGAATAGTTTAATCACTTCGTAACCAGCGAAATTTTACCACGGCCCCAGGGTCCAGTCAATCCGAGGGAAGGGCCGGGTTCAGAAAAAAAAAGCCCCGGACCGAAGTCCGGGGCTTGAGTTTTCAGTTTTAGCCTGAAAAGGCTTAGTACATGCCTCCGCCAGGGGGCATTGGCGGCATGTCGGGTTTATCCTCAGGCATATCCGCGATCAAGCCTTCGGTCGTCAGCAGCAAGCCGGCGATGCTGGCAGCATTCTGGAGAGCAATGCGTACAACCTTGGTGGGATCGAGAACACCGCTCTTGACCATATCACCATACTCTTCGGTCAGTGCGTTGAATCCAAAATCCTGTTCCAACTCCTTGACCTTTTCCACGATGACGGAACCTTCGAAGCCAGCATTAAATGCGATCTGGCGCAGGGGTTCTTCGACAGCGCGCTTGATGATGTTTACGCCGATCTTCCGGTCATCATCCAGAACCATTTTCTCTAGAACACTCTTGGAGCGCAGGAGAGCGACTCCTCCCCCGGGAACGATGCCTTCTTCGACGGCAGCCTTGGTGGCATGCATGGCGTCTTCCACGCGGGCCTTCTTCTCTTTAAGCTCGCTCTCTGTAGCGGCTCCAACCTTGATCAGGGCAACTCCGCCGACCATCTTGGCCAGCCTTTCCTGGAGTTTCTCACGGTCATAATCCGAGGACGTATCCTCGATTTGAGTTCTGATCTGTTTGATCCGGGCCTTGAGCTCATCCGTGCTGCCTTTGCCTTCGACGATGGTGGTGTTGTCTTTGTCCACCACGATCTTATTGGCCTCTCCCAGCCAATCCGCGGTTACGTTTTCCAGCTTGATACCGATGTCTTCGGTGATGACACGGCCGCCCGCCAGGACGGAGATGTCTTCCAGCATGGCTTTACGTCTGTCGCCAAAACCGGGTGCCTTAACGGCCACACACTGGAAGGTGCCTTTGAGCTTGTTGACCACCAGAGTAGCCAGAGCTTCGCCATCGACGTCCTCAGCGATAACCATCAGCGGACGCCCCATTTTGGCAACGCTTTCCAACAGAGGCAGGAACTCCCGCAGGTTGCTGATCTTCTTCTCATAAAGCAGGATCACGGGATGCTCCAGCACCACTTCCATACGGTCGGGGTCGGTGATAAAGTAGGGCGAAAGATAGCCGCGGTCGAACTGCATGCCTTCTACGATCTCCATGGTGGTCTCCAATCCTTTGGCTTCCTCCACGGAAATGACGCCGTCTTTTCCGACTTTGTCCATGGCTTCGGCGATAATTTCGCCGATGGCGGAGTCGTTGTTGGCGGAAATTGAGCCGACCTGAGCGATCATTTCGCCACTGACATCGCGGCTCATTTTTTTCAGCTCAGCGGTAATAGCCGTCACCGCCTGGTCGATACCCTTTTTGATCAGATTGGGATTGGCACCGGAGGTGACATATTTCAGGCCTTCAGCATAGATGATCTGAGCCAGGAGCGTTGCGGTCGTGGTCCCGTCACCGGCCACATCCGAAGTCTTGGAAGCGACTTCCTTGACCATCTGTGCGCCCATATTTTCTAGCGGATCCTCGAGCTCGATCTCCTTGGCCACGGTCACACCGTCTTTGGTGCTGGTGGGGGAACCGAATTTCTTTTCCAGGACCACGTTCTTTCCCCGGGGTCCCAGGGTTTCTTTTACGACATTGCTCAGGATGTTGACACCCTTTAAAAGGGCTTGTCTTGCCTCATCCCCTAATGTGATTTGTTTTGCCATTTTGTTTTCTCCTCTTCTTACCTAGCTTACAATCGCTAAGATTTCTTCTTCGCGTACGATGACAAGCTCTTCACCGTCGATGGTCACTTCCGTACCACTGAACTTTCCGATGAGAACCTTGTCTCCGGCCTTCACTTCCAGGGGAATAACCTTTCCGTCTTCCAAACGGCCTTTGCCAATAGCAATGACCTCAGCTTCTAAAGGTTTTTCTTTTGCGGTATCTGGTATTATAATGCCGCCCTGCTTAACGTCTTGTTCTTCCGCACGTTTCAGAAGAACTCTGTCATATAAAGGTGTCACCTTCATTTGAACCTCCTTGTGTAATTTGATAATAGATGACTTATTATTAGCAGTTAAACTGCACGAGTGCTAATATAAAGAATTCCGCCCCCGTTGTCAAGCAATATATTCAAAATATTAGCACTCTATCACAGCGAGTGCTACTTAGCGGCCAGTCCGCTATTCTAGATTCAGAGCTTTGCAGAGGTTGTGGAGGGTGTTGCGGTGGATACCAAGGGCTTTGGCCATGCGGGTTTTATTGCCGTTGTATTTTTTCCGGGCCGTTTCAATATAGAGCGTCTCAAACTCCTTTAGCGCCTCCCGCAAAGGCAGCTCATTATCCACGAGATCGTTTATCAAATATTCCAACTTTTGGTGGATGGAGATCTTTTTATATTCTTTCGACATCCTTGCCTCGATTTTCAAAGATTTCCTTATAAGCCTTAATAAAGGCCTCTTTAACCTCACGGGGGATAAGGTCGATGACCGACCTGGTGATAACGATACAGTGAGGAGACAGCGCAGAACCACGCAGGGCTTCGTTATTGACAGGAAAGACCAACATGGCAAAAACCAAGATGCCACAGAGCAGTGTCCCCTTGAGCAGTCCCAGCACACCGCCCAACACATGGTTCAGAAATTTAAGCGGTCCTTTCATGGCCTTGGTAAAAAGTCGACCCGTCACCCACCCTATCATCAGCAGAAGCAGAAAAATTGTGGAAAAACTTAAAAAATCTCGCGTGGTCTCGTTTTTCAACAAGAGATGAATCGCTCCCGAAAGGTAGGGATAAAAGGCCAGCGCCACAAACAATCCCACCAGCGCGGCCAGCACCCCCACGATTTGCCGGACCAGACCTTTTATGATACCGATAACAAAGGCTGCGACTAAGATCAAGATCAGAATAACATCGAGCCAATTAAAACCCATCTATGGCCTCCTTTGTCTGAGTTTCTCCAACATACTGATATCCCCATCTTTAATACGGCCGAAAGGAATATGAGGTTTTATGGAGCCATGAAAATCCGAACCGGCTGTCGGCACTAGATCAAAGTCAGCCGCCCAGGCACGGTACTGCTGGATTTGAGACTCATCATGGTAGGTCGTGTACACTTCCAACCCCTCGAGCCCAAACTCCCGCAGAAGAGACAGGTCCGTTCGGGTAACTTGTTGAAAGGGAGCACCCGGGTGAGCCAAAACAGGCACAGCTCCAGTTTCCGGGACAATTTTTAGCACCTCGAGCAACGGGATATTCTGCCTGGGCACAAAGGCAGGTTTCCCCTCGGCAAAAAAATCTTTATAGAAAGCATAGGGAGCGGACATTACGTTCTCAGCAGAAAAGTATTTGACCAGCGAAGGATCCTCCGCTTTTTTTCCCTTCTTTAGCAGGACCTGAGCGATGGTGACCCCGAGGGGAGAAAAAGGAGCGGATGCCTTCCAGACCTCTTCCCATTGCAGGTCAAAGCCCAGTTCCTGAAGTTTGGCCACACGAGCCTGGGCTTCCAAGATCCGGCCTTCGGCTACACGGGCAACGAGATCGCCCAAGACCTTTGATGTCCAATCGATGAAGGGCAAAAGCAGATGGAATTCCCTCTTTTCAAAGAGGGTCGTGAGCTCAATACTGGGGATGATCTCCACTCCCATTTTTTCCCCATGCCGGAGTGTCTCCGGATAAGCGGCTGTGGTATCATGGTCGCTGATGGAGATGGCGGCAAACCCCTGCTCGTGGGCAAGGCGCACCAAATGGAAGGGCGTAAAATCGCCGTCACTGCTGTTACAGGAATGGATATGGAGGTCGACAGGACCGGGCATCACAATTCATCTTTTCCACTCAGAAGCCGGAAGATCTCACGGTACCTCTCCCCTGTCTGCTGGATGATGTCATCGGGCAGTTCCGGCGGAGCGGACTGTTTGTCCCAATCCGTACCCTCCAGATAATCCCGCACAAACTGCTTGTCCAGGCTGGCCTGCGATATTCCTGGGGTATAGGTGGAGACCGGCCAGAAGCGTGAAGAATCCGGAGTAAAGATCTCATCCACCAGGATCAACTCTCCTTCCTGCAGCCCGAATTCAAACTTGGTGTCTGCGATGATGATGCCTTTCGAGAGGGCGTGTAAGGCAGCTTTCTGATAAAGTTCGATACTGACCCTTTTCACCTTTTGAGCCATTTCTTCACCGATGATCTTCTGCATTTCTTGGTAAGAGATGTTGATGTCGTGCCCTTCCTCGGCTTTGGTCGCGGGCGTAAAAATTGGCTCCTCCAAACGGTCGCAGAGCTTCAACCCGGAGGGAAGTTTAATCCCGCTGGTCTTACCCGTGGCAAGGTAATCCTTCCATCCGGATCCCGCCAGGTATCCTCTCACCACACATTCCACCGGAAAAACTTCAGTCCTCTTAACGAGCATGGAACGTTTATCCAGCAGGGTTCGATGTTGTTGCAGTACTAAAGGAAAATCATCGACATCGGTAGAGAGCAGGTGATTGGGACAGACCAAGGAGGTATATTCAAACCAGAACTTAGATATCTGGGTTAGGACCTTGCCTTTATCAGGAATGAGAGAAGGAAGCACATAGTCGAAGGCGGAGATCCGATCAGATGCGATCACCAAAAGTTTATCTTCGACCTCGTAAACATCTCTCACTTGTCCTTTTTTGAAAAGCTCTAGTTCAGGAATATTGATCTCTGACACTTCATTCATCTTAACCTCACAATTTTACAAGATTATATTTCAACAACGCCTAGAGCAGGCCTATAAAATTCAAAAGCCTTCCTGCTTCTAGGTGCTCCCGCCTGTATGAGTATAAATTTTTTTCACAGTGGGTGCAACCGGTAACCGAAAAAACGTTCTCGACTTGAACTCCACATTCCAACAGTTGATTTCGATTGGCCAGTTTCAAGTCAAAAAAGTATTTTCCCGGCGTTTGCGGATGGGACCGGAACAGCCCTTTTTCCAATCCTGCCTCCCCAAAACACTCTCTGACATCTTCGCCCACTTCATAACAATCCGGTCCGATGCTGGGCCCCAAAACTACCAGTAGATCTGCCGCCTCACTGTCAAAAACATCGCTCATTTTCCGTACAACCTTCGCCAGCAAACGTTTGCTTGTCCCCCGCCAGCCACAGTGGACAGCAGCGATGAGCTTCTGCCTTTCATCCAGGACCAGCACAGGCAAACAGTCCGCGGTTTTAATCGTTAACAGCAGCCCGGATGAGGTGGTCAGCATAGCGTCACCACGCAACTGTGTTTCAGGAGGCTCGGCCAATACATGGATACAGTCGGAGTGGATTTGATCCAGCAGCACCAGATCGAGGTCCTTTTTCCCCGCTTGAACCCTGAGGTTCTCCTGACTGAGCTCTCTGGTCCCAAACCCATGCCAAACATACGGGATCTTCTCAAACCGGGGGACCGTGATATGCATGTTTCTCTCAATATCAGGTAAGCTCAGTCCGGTGTGGAAAAAGCCTCGAAAGTGAAGCTGCGATAGTGCTCGATCACATCCTGCACCAAAACATCTTTCTCCAGTTTGAGGAGGTCCTCCCTTGGTACATCCGGCATGAACTTCTCGTCATTCTCTTCGAAGGGGCTGGACTTGTTCTTTCTCCCACGAATCCGCAGCTTCAGATCCAGCT
>JAUWSR010000126.1 GCA_030609975.1 Acidobacteriota bacterium
ATTATGCCTGGTTGGCTTATGAATCTGAAGCCATGGTGACCGGTCGTGATGGGACGATCTTTATCGGAGAAGCCAATCGCATTTCCCATCTATTTGTCCTTTATCCTTGGAGATAGTGGAATGCTACGGAAGAGGAATATGGGCGGTGGATGTAAACACGCTCGCTCAAAAATAGAGCGGAGAAGAAATAAAATCATTTGGAGGTATCCATGCATAGAAAATTAAATATCGGTCTGCTTTTATTTTTATCGTTGAGTTTAACAGGATTTCAGGCTTTAGCCGCAGATACGCATCCTTTTTCGATCCATGATATGTTGGCTATGGAACGGATCTCCGATGCTCAGGTTTCTCCTGATGGGAAACGGGTGGTGTTCAACCTGAGAGCCACGGATATGGAAGCCAATCGGGGAAGAATCGATTTGTGGATAGTAAGTGTCGATGGGCGCGGCCTCAGACGTCTGACCACAGATCCGGCCTCAGATTTCAATCCGCGTTGGTCAAGCGACGGCGAATCGATCTGGTTTCTTTCCACGCGCTCGGGTTCCAGCCAAGTCTGGCGCCTCCGTATTAAGGGAGGAGAAGCTGTGCAGATCACGGATCTTCCCTTAAATGTGGGCAATCTGGTGGTATCTCCGCGAGGAGATCAACTGGCTTTTACTTTGGAGGTATTTCCCAAAGAGGGTGGTATTGAAGGGACGAAAAATAAATTAGACGAACGGAACAAAAGTAAAAGCACGGGGCGTTTGTATGAGAATATCTTTATTCGTCATTGGGATACTTGGAAAGATGGGAGGCGGTCCCATCTGTTTGTGATGCCGGTTGGGGGAGGGGAGCCCCGGGATCTAATGCCCGGCATGGAGGCAGATACACCATCCAAACCCTTCGGGGGTGCGGAAGAGATCACTTTCACCCCGGATGGAAAGGGATTGGTGTTTACGGCGAGGGATGTGGGAAAAGAGGAGCCATGGTCTACGGATTTTGATCTCTATTATGCTTCCATAGAGGGGGGGGCCTCTCCGCGCTGTTTAACCGAGGATAATCCTGCCTGGGATACGCAACCGGTTTTTTCTCCCGATGGAAAAACCTTGGCCTATTTAGCCATGAAGCATCCTCGATATGAATCGGATCGTTTTCGGATCGTGCTTTATTCCTGGGCGGATGGGGAAAAGCGTATTTTGACGGAGCAATGGGACCGCTCCCCCTCTGGATTCTGCTGGTCGCCCGATGGAAGAGCCATCTATGCGTCCGCATCCCATCTGGGGCAGCATTCTCTCTTTGCAGTGGATACACAGAGCGGACAGATTAAGATCTTGATCGAAGAAGGATTTTGCGGTTCTCCCTCCCTGGCCGGAGAACGGCTCCTTTTTGGGATGGATACACTGAAATCTCCGGTGGAACTTTTTACCTGTGATCAAGATGGCAGCGGCCTGGAAGCGTTGACCCGGATCAATGAGGAAAAAGTAGCTGCAACCCGGATGGGAGACTATGAGCAGTTCACCTTTAAAGGCTGGAATGAAGAAGAGGTGTACTGCTATGTGGTCAAACCCGTAGATTTTGCGCCAGAGAAAAAATATCCCATAGCTTTTCTCATTCATGGAGGGCCACAGGGCTCCTTTGGAAATCACTTTCACTACCGCTGGAATCCCCAGGCCTATGCCGGTGCCGGCTATGCTGTTGTGATGGTGGATTTCCATGGTTCGGTAGGATACGGCCAGGCATTCACCGATTCTATAGGCGGAGACTGGGGTGGTAAACCCCTTGTTGACCTACAAAAAGGATTGGCTGCCGCACTCGCCCGCTATCCCTGGATGGACGGCGACAGAGTTGGTGCTTTGGGCGCTTCTTTTGGGGGATTTATGATCAACTGGATCGCTGGGAATTGGCCGGATCGTTTCCGCTGTTTGATCAATCACGACGGGAACCTCGATGAACGTATGGCTTACTATGCGACAGAGGAATTGTGGTTCCCTGAATGGGATCATCGGGGAACTCCTTGGGACAATCCCGATGGTTATGAAAAGCACAATCCGGTTAATTATGTCAAAAACTGGAAAACCCCCATGTTGGTCATCCATGGAGCGCTGGATTACCGTGTGGTTGAGACCCAGGGCATGGGCACTTTTAACGCCCTGCAGCGCTTGGATATCCCCAGTCAGTTTTTATATTTCCCTGATGAGAATCACTGGGTGCTGCAGCCTCACAACGGTGTTCTCTGGCATGACACGGTTTTGGCCTGGTTAGATCGGTGGTGTAAGAGATAGACGGCTAGAAACTCTTATAAGAGAAGGGAAGCATCCTCAAAATCGTGATTGATGCATAGATGAGTATGTTACATAGTATTTGGGGATGAATTGAGCGACATTGGAGGATTTAGCCTTCCCGAACTGTTTTTGGAGGGAACCTGACGAAGTCAGGCTTGAGGACTGTTGTGAGCACGAGATGATCTTTAACGCGGTTGATGTGTATCTGAGGTTAAGGTAGCGGGGGATATGTAAACATGCGGAGTTCCGCAGAGCCGAGAAAAACAGAGAGGGAATGGCGTTAAAAATCTGACCGGAGCGAAGCTATCCCCAAATTCTGGTATCATCACGGAATTTAGGATGCTTACTAAGAGAAGTAGCTTTTAGCATTCTAAAGTAGGTTGTTATATAATAAATATCTGTGTTTTGAGAGTGTGATCCTGTTTCATAGAGCAGATCATCGCAGGAGGTATGAGAGATGCAGGGCAAAAAAACCTATACGCGCAGAACGTTTCTAAAAGGAGCGGCGGCCCTGACCGCAGCCTGTACCATCGTTCCCCGTCATGTTCTGGGTGGGCAAGGTTACACAGTCCCCAGTGATGAGCTGACCAGAGCCGTGATCGGTGTCGGAGGCATGGGAAAGGCCCACCTTAACTATGAGGGCGCTAGACTTTTAGCTGTATGTGATGTCGATGCCAAACATCTTCAGGAAGCCATGGAGATCGGGGGACCGGGAGTAAAAGGATATCGAGATTTCCGTGAGGTCCTACAGAGAACCGACATTGATATCGTCCATATCCCCACGCCTCCCCATTGGCATGCTTTGATTTCCATTGCAGCAGCAAACGCCGGCAAGGATATCTGGTGTGAAAAACCCATGACCCGCACGATCGGGGAGGGGCAGAAAGTGGTCGAGGCCGTTCAAAAGAACGCCCGTATCTTCCGAATAAACACCTGGTTCCGCTTCAGCAGCAGATACTATGGATTTGACACAACGGTTAAACCTATTAAAAAGGTAGTTGAAAACGGAATGTTGGGGTGGCCGCTCACAGCGACGTTGAGCGGAGTCACCGGGTTCAATTGGAAGTTTTATTGGAGCGGTAAGACCTACCTCCAGCCTGAGGCCGTCCCGGATGAGTTGGATTACAATATGTGGTTGGGGCCGGCCCCGCACAAACCCTACCACTCTCACCGTGTGCACAATACCTTCCGGGGATACTGGGATTATGACGGGGGAGGCTTGGGGGATATGGGTATGCACTATCTTGACCCGGTGCAGTACATCCTGAACAAAGATGACACCAGTCCCGTGGAAATTGAGGCCGATTGCCCCCAACAGCATCCCGATGCCTGTGGAAGCTGGAGGCGTATCGAGTTGAGCTACGCGGATGGCTGCAAGATCATCCTGGATGGCGAAAATCGGGACAAACAGGCGCCCTTTTTGTCCGGCCCTCTAGGAAAACTATACAAAGGATTTCGATCGGACATACCCGATCTGGAGAATAAAATGGCCCTGCTGCCCGATCCAGCGCCCCAGATCACCGATTTTTCTCATGCGGTCCGAACCCGAACAAAATTCGCGCTGAATGAAGCCAATGCGCATCGCTCCTGCACGATCGTAAATTTGGCGAAGATTGCAGTAAGGCTGGGCCGTCCGTTGCGTTTCGATCCGGATAAGCAGAGGTTTATTGATGATGGTGAAGCCAACCGTCTGATCCATCAACCCATGCGTGCACCTTGGAATCTGTGAGTGGATTGAAATGAAAAAAAAGACCAATATGACTTCGAAAAAAAGAATCCTATTGCTTCTGCCTGTGCTGCTGAGTCTGCTTGTTTCCCCGCCGCTTAAAGCTTCATCAGGGGACGATCTGTCTCAACAGGTAGATGAACTGGTCTTGCGGTTTCCGTCTCAGACAACAGCGGAACGGGACAGCAATGTGGCCGAGTTATTGCAGTTGGGGTCCCGAGGGATCCAAGAGCTTTGCCTGAGGCTGCAGCCCCCAGGTGGAGAGGACGATACCAGGGTTCGATTTGCCCTGAATGGAATTACGGTGTATGTGAAAGGCCCCGGTAAGAATAAAGAGCGGACCCTTTACGTTGCGGCGGTTATAAAAGCCTTGGATCCTCCCCGCAATAAAGAGGTCAAGGCTTTTCTTATACGGCAGCTCCAGCTGGCGGGACAGCAGGAATCGATTCAGCCCCTGGCGGAATATCTTGGAGATAAACAGCTGTGTGAGCCTTCAACACAGGCTTTGCTGGCCATCGGGGGAGAAGAGGTTGAAAACGCCTTCCTCGAAGCTCTCGCCCAAGGGCTTGAAGAGAATCGTATCACACTGATCAAAGCCCTGGGGGAAGTACGCAGCCGTGCGGCAGTGCCAAGTCTTTTAGGATATGCCCATTCCTCGGATGATAATGTGCGTCAGGTCGCTCTTTATGCCTTGGCCAATATCGGTGATCCTGCAGCCGAGGATCTTCTCAGCCGAATTCGCTTGGCTTCCACTCCCTTTGAAAGGACCCGGGCTCCCTCCTTGTACCTGCTCTATGCTCAGCGGCTGGCTGAAAACGGCAACAAAAAAACAACGGCACGAATCTGCCATGAACTCATGATTACTTACACGGCCCCTCAGGAGCAGCATATTCCCTGTCAAGCACTCAGCATCCTGGTCTTCAGTCTAGGAGAGAGTGCTTTCGGAGACCTGCTGAGAGCTATGCGCAGTCCTAGCAAGGTGCTGAGGATCAGGGCCCTGGAATTAGCCGAGCATTTCCCCAGCAAGGGGGCCACGCGCTTGTGGTTGGATGAACTCGAGCAGGCTGACCCTGAAGTAAAAGCGGAAATACCCTCTATGCTGGGTAGAAGGGGGGATGACCATGCACTTCCAGCCGTTGTCAAGGAACTGAATGCTGAGGAGATTGTCGTGCGGATCGCAGCCATATCGGCCGCAGCCCAATTGGGAGGCGATCGAATCCTCCCTGACCTTTTGCCGCTCCTGTATACGGAAAATGAAGACCAGATCCAAACTTTGAAAGCCGTATTCCTAGGAATGCCTGCAGAAAAGGTGGTTCCCGAATTGGGAGAGAGGCTGGATTTGGTCGGGCCGGCTGCTCAGGTTGCTTTGCTGGAAGTTTTAGCGGAACGAAGAGCTTCGGAATATGTAGAAAAAGTGTTTGCTCTTTTTCAGAGCGAAAATGACGATCTGCATAAAGCGGCTGTTACAAACTTGGCCGCTTTTGTAGGCCCTGGAGATCTGCCCCGCTTGATAGAACTGCTGAAATCTGCAGCAAGGACAGAGAGCAGGCCCCTTCAGGATGCCCTGGTGGCCGGCGCCAATCAGATATCCGATCCCGAAGCAAGGGCGGAGCTGATCCTTTCTGAACTTTCCCAAGCCAGCAGTGGCCAGAAGGCTGACCTGATACGTCCTTTGGCCAGGATCGGAGGAGAAGGAGCGCTGCAGGTGGTTGTGAGTCAAACTCAAAGCCCGGATACCAGAGTCCAGACGGCTGCGATCTATGCCCTGTCGCAGTGGCCGCATATCGCGGCTGCTCCCGAATTATTAATACTGGCACAAAACTCCAATGAACGTAAGTTTGTGAGCCTGGCTCTCCAAGGATATGTGCGTTTGGCGGTTGAGAGCGAACTGGATGCCGAAGAGAAGGTTCGGATGTTGGAAAACACTTCTTCACTGGCGTTAAGTGTGACAGAAAAGAATATGATCCTTTCAGGATTGTCTACACTTCACACCAAGTCTGCGTTGAGATTGGCTGCATCATATCTGGAGGAAAGCCAGCTGCAAGAGCGAGCGGCGCGAGCCATCGGCCGTATTGTAAGGGACGGTTCTGAAGAAGTTGGTTTGTCCGGACCTGAAGTTGTCTTTTACATGAGACGTGTTATGAATTATATTCAAGATCCCTATGAACTGGAATCAATGGAAAGATACACTGAGTACATGCTGCGAGATGAGGGTTTTGTTCCTTTATTCAACGGAAAGGACCTGGCAGGCTGGGTAGGGGACACCGTTGGATATGTGGCTGAAGATGAAAAGATCGTAGTTTATCCAGATCAAGGCAGTGGAAACCTTTATACAGAGAAAGAATACAGCGATTTTATCTTGATCTTCGAGTTTAAACTCACTCCCGGTGCCAACAACGGCCTGGGTATTCGGACTTCCCTGGATGGGAATGCGGCCTATGTGGGGATGGAGCTGCAGATCTTGGATAATTCCGCCCCAAAATTCCAGGAGCTCGAAGTTTATCAGTATCACGGGTCTATCTATGGTGTGGTTCCGGCGAAACGCGGCTATCTCAGACCTGTGGGGGAATGGAACTTCCAGCAAGTGAGGGCGCACAGCCGGCGTATCACTATCCGCCTGAATGGAGAGACCATTGTGGATGCCGATATCGATGACGCCGGCACGCCCCAGACCATGGATGGCATAGACCATCCCGGATTGAAGCGGGATCGAGGGCACATCGGATTCTTGGGACATGGGTCACGGGTATCTTTCCGCAACATCTGGATCAAAGAGATCGAATAGAACTCTTTATTTGAAGATGGAGGTCTCTTTCATGAGCCGTTCGATATCGTCGATCTCTTTGACGGCTGTACGGGAAAGAACCTCGTGACCATCAGGCGTGACTAAAACGTCATCTTCGATGCGGATGCCGGTGTGCATGTATTTTTCTACGGCAGGTTGGACACTTTTTATGAATTCCTGGATCTCCGCTTTGCTTTCGGAGGACGAGCGCTTGAGACGCCTCTCCAGGATTGCCAGGGAATGCTCTCCCACATAGATTCCGGGTTCAACCGTGAACACCATCCCGGGCTCTAAGAGCATGCCGGTCCCGTCTCTGGGGCCTCGACCTCCCACATCATGAACATCCAACCCTATCCAATGGTTGGTGTTGTACATAAGCCAGACTTGTGTTTGCCAGGGGCTGTCTTTATCGGTTATAAGCCCCAGGCGGAGCAGACCGTCTTTGATCACTTCCAGGGCTTGGATATGAACCTCATATAAACCCACCCCGGGCCGTATAAAAGAAATCGCCTTTTTGTTGGCCTTCAGGACGATCTCATAGATCTCACGCTGGGGGGCGGAAAAGGTTCCACTGATGGGGAAGGTCCGGGTGACGTCAGCTGTATATCCGCCGTACTCGGCTCCTACATCCATCAGCACCAGGTCTCCTTCACGTGACTGGCTCCGGTTGGTCTCATAGTGCAGGATGGTCGTATTGGGCCCTGATCCTACGATAGAAGGAAATCCTGGACGGGGCGAGCCGTTTTTATGATAGATGTACTCCAGTAGGGCCTCGAGTTCGTACTCGTACATATTTGGCTGGGCTGCCCTTATCACTTCATTCAAGGCTTCGCAGGTTATGTCTATGGCCTTGCGAAGCAAACGTATCTCTTCGGCATCTTTTATCAGGCGCATGGCATGGATATCGGCTGTAAGGTCGATAATTTCTTTGGTTGGATCATCGGGAGCCTCGGCCGTGATCTCGCGGACCATTTCCAATAAATCCTTATCTCGAAAGCTGCAGAATATTTTTTTCTTATCTTTAATATATCGCGAAAGTGTATGTTCTAATCGATCCAAGGGGAAGGCGGCATCGGCTCCGAAGGATTGTTTGGCTCCCGCTATCCCATGCCGTTTTCCTGTCCATAGAGTTCGCCCTGGATCGTCGGGGCGGACAAATAGGACAAACTTTTTTTCATGACCAGGGATCAAAAGACAAGCGGCTTCGCGTTCGTCAAAACCTGTGAGGTAATAGAAATCTTTATTAGGATTTCCCTGCGATGTTTTTAAAACGGCGATACCAGAGCCCATTTTCTGCATAAGGGCGAGTCGACGCTGGGCGAAGACTTCGGACTTGTAGAAGTCCTGCTCTTGAATTCCGGCTGCTGCAAGCTGGATTGCTAAGCTCAACACAATAAAAACGACGCTGGAAATTCTTTTCATGAAACGTTAGTATAACATAGCTAAAATTATTCGGCCTGATCTTTATAGGATGACACAGCCCATGAAGTTTATCAGTGTATTTAACGATGTATTAGGTCCGATCATGCGCGGCCCGTCCAGTTCTCACACTGCTGGGTCTCACCGGATCGGATGGATATTAAGCTCCCTGCTGGGTGAGGTCCCTGTGCGTGCCCGGTTTACCTTCGATCCCGCAGGTTCCTATGCTCAAGTGTACCGCCAACAGGGGGCGGACCGGGCCTTTGTTACAGGATTGATGTTTGTGCCCATGACGGATGAGAAGTTTTTTGAAGCCGTCGAGTTTGCCTCGCAGCAAGGTCTTCAGGTGGATTTCGAAGTCAGTTCCATCCCTGCAGCTTCCCACCCCAATACTGTTCTCATCGAGCTAACTTCTAAGGCGGGAAAAAAAATCCGGGCTGAAGCCAGTTCCACCGGAGGAGGCGGGTTCCAGATCACCCGCTTGAACGATTGGCCGGTCTCTCTGGATGGCAAGTTTTACGAGTGTCTGATCCAATGCGATATCTCCGCTGAAACCCTTTTAGAAAAGCAAATTGAAGATCTGGGGCTTCTTCCAAAAGTTGTAGAGAAGAAGGTTGAGGGCGGGACTGTCCTCTTTCATATTCAGGATGTGGCTGTATTTCCCGAGGGAATACGCACAAAGCTTGAGGCCGTAAGCGGTGTGCAAAATTTTTGGAACTGCGAACCGGTATTCTCTGTCCAAAGGGGGGACTTGCTGTTCGACAGCAGCAAGGACATGGTTGCCGCTGCGGCAAGTCGAGATTTGTCTCTGGGAGAAATCGTCCTGGACTATGAAGCGAAACTGTTGGGAATATCCCAGGATGATGCTTTGGCTGAGATGGAGCGGCGCTATGAGGTGATGAGCGCTTCTGTAACCCAGGGATTTGAGAAGCAGGATATTCACATGCAGCTGCTGCGTCCGACCGCGGGTGATATCCAGCAGGCAGAGAAGGACGGGAGATTGGCGCTGGGAGGGATACATACACGAGCCGCCGCCGCCGCTATGGCTGTTATGCATGTCAGCAACAGCATGGGAGTGGTTTGCGCCGCGCCCACCGGTGGAGCAGCGGGCACCCTCCCCGGTGTGATAAAGACTTTGGCTGAAGAGTGGGCAGTGCCCTGCGAAAAGATCTGTCTGTCACTGTTTGCCGCGGCGGGCGTGGGACTCATCCTGGCTCACAGAGCCACATTTGCCGCAGAGACAGCCGGCTGTCAAGTGGAGATCGGCGCCGCCGGTGCCATGGCTGCCGCTGCTGTGGTTGAGCTGGCGGGAGGAAATCCGCAGCAGGCCACGGATGCAGCGGCCATCTCCTTTCAAAACACCATGGGTTCAGTCTGTGATCTGGTCCAGGGTATGTGTGAGATCCCCTGCCACACGCGCAATGCTGTAGCCGCTTCCAGTGCATTTGTGTGCGCCGACTTGATCCTGGGAGGCTATCACAATCCCGTTCCATTGGATGAGACCATTGATGCTGTCTTCTCCTCAGGGAAAATGCTGCCGTCTGAGCTCCGCTGCACCGCCTTAGGCGGCCTAGCCCAGGCACCTTCGGCTCTGGTTCTTCCTCGTTTACGTTAATGCGCATGACATTTCTAACTGTAAGCATCCTTAATTCCGTGATGATACCTGAATATGGGGATGGCTTCGCTCCGGTCAGATTTTTAACGCCATTCCCTCTCTGTTTTTCTCGGCCCTGCGGAACTCCGCATGTTTACATATCCCC
>JAUWSR010000049.1 GCA_030609975.1 Acidobacteriota bacterium
GGCTATTTCCGACGTATGGAGATAATATCAATGGTTTCTCTGGGGCAATCCGGCAATCCATTTTTGGTCATGGTTTTGACTGATGCGATGGCATCAACGACTTCGGTTCCTTGAATGACCATTCCAAACGCACAATATCCCCAACCCTCATCGGTTTTGCTTTGAAAATCGAGGTGGGGATTGTCTACACTGTTGAAGTAAAACTGGGCGGCAGCACTGTGAGGATCGGATCTTCGTCCCAAAGCAATGGTGTATTTTCTGTTGTTCAAGCCGGTCTCTGCTTCGTTGCGGATGGGTTCATAGGCAGCCTTTTGAGTGAAATCCGTGGTCCAGCCGCCCCCTTGGATCATGAAGCCCTTTATCACACGGTGGAAGATGGTTCCATCATAGAATTTCTCATCGACATAGGTGAGAAAGTTATTGACCGTCTCAGGCGTTTTTTCCGGATAGAGCTCGATCACCATATCACCCTTGGTGGTCTTCATGATCACTTCGATGGTGTCCTCTTGGGCCAGGCCCTCGGATGATATTGCCATAAAAATGCACAGGATGGTTAAAGTCAGGATCAGATGTTTACGCATGTCGTCCTCCTTACTTGTTTTCTTGAGGTCTCTTCAAGATAGCAGATTCACGAGACCAGCGCAATAATTGCCTTAACGGTAGATCACCGTGATCCAGAACGAACCGATGGGCAGTTCAGGATCGGGCTGATAGCGGATCCCCAAGCCAAATTCTACGAGGGAGGGATCGGTCAGACTTTGCATGAGGTTTTCAGGAAAGTGCGTCAGGTCATTGCTTTGATAACTCCTGACCGCGTAGGCCGCCAATGATGAGGGGAGGGTTATGGGATACTGTTTTCGGGCTTGGATCGAGATGGCCTCCGCGGTTTGTGAAAGGAGGTGATCGACTTGGATAGGTGTCAGGTGCGACTCTTTTCTGGCTCGGTTGACATGTTCAAGCCAAATATTTTTCCACTCCTCTGGTTTGAGGGAGCGATAAGGAGTCCCTTGTATAAGAAGAAATGTAAAGAAATAAGCTCCTCCCGGATGATCTTGATCTCGACCTAGGCTCAGTCCCAGCCCTCCACTGTTATAGCGTGTGTGATCGATGGACTGAATATCGGGTAAAACACTCTCCAGAGATGAGGAAGTCAGGAAGATAAATTTGATGGGCACGGCCTTATACTTCGGGGGCATTGCAGGCAAAGCATCGCCTTTGGCTTTGCTTTGGGAATATCTATCTGCCAGGTGGTCGGCGTCGGGTATAAAGTCAAAGGAGGGAAGCGCGAGACTGTCACGGATCTGATCGAGGCTTTTTTTAGCCTGCTGTTTGACATGCACAAGATCGGCTATTAAAGGCCGGATAAAATCTTGGGTTATGTAATAACCTTTGTCTTCTTCGAAAAAAACTCCGATCCCGACCTCATCGAACTTGGATTCAAGAATGTTATGCCGGTGTTCCGGACTGTCCATCAAGGACTGATGGATAAACTCTGCTGTATAAGTCTGGCTGAAAGCCACATTCTCTCCGTGCGGGCCGAACAGAATACCTTGGGCCTCCAAGCGCTCAGTATAGGTGGCTCCAGAGGTAGATATATGAGAGAGGAGGCTGCCCTTTGCCATGTCCCCGCTGTGTGCCCGGGCTATATTTTTGAGGAAAGAAGATGATCGCAGAGGCATCCTATCGTGTTGGGCTCGGGCCAGATTAACAAGATCAAGGAGACGGTCTTCGATCTCCGTGATTGTGGATTTCTGCAGAAGTCGCTGCTGCCCAGGTGTTGAATCCGAATTGAACAAGACACCGATAATGCTCAGAAGGACGATAAACAGTGAGCGTTTGGAGGCAGCCATGTAAATATTTCTTTTTTTCTTTTCTTTTTACGTATATATTTTAACATAAATAAAAATTCTGTATATGGAGGCTGACATGCGTCGTAAGTTTGTCGTTGTAGGTTTATTCGTTATTGGCTTGGTTTGGGCATCATCCTGGGGAGCGGCCCAAAGAGGTGGGCAGCAGCTAAGCGAGGAGCAGAAACTCCTGCAGGTGATGCATTCGATACACAGCCAGACGCTGTATGGCTATGTCGAGGAATTGGCCTCGGATAAATACTGGGGCAGGTTGACGGGAACGGAAGGATACAACCAGAGTGCGGAGTGGGTGGCCTCATACTTTAAAAAGTGGGGTGTTCAGCCTGCCGGGGATAACGGAACCTATCTTAGTGCTTTTCCCAATCCCTATACCTTGATTTTTGAGGACTGCCATCTGACTATGCACATTCCTCATAAGGATGGAACGATCGACAAGCACTATATCTATGAAGAGGAATTCATTCCGGGATCCACATCGGATTCGGGCGAAGTGACGGCAGAGGTGATCTATGTAGGCTACGGCATCTCGGCTCCGGAACTGGGCTTTGATGAGTACGCCGGGTTGGACGTTCAGGGTAAGATCGTCTTGATGGAGCGAGAAGCGCCTGTATCCCCCAACCAGGATCCGGAAGTGTTCAAAAAATGGCGGGCTTATTCCTTTCACCAGTATAAATTGAAGAATGCCGCTGCTCATGGTGCTAGAGGAATGCTCTACAATTACCATATCACCAATCCCAACAATGCTTTTGCTGAGGGTTTTATCTATACGCACATCGGAGATGCTGTGGTCAAGGATATCTTTTCAGGGACCGGTCGCAAGCACAAAGATGTCGTTGCCGCGATCCGAAAAGAGCTTAAACCACGGTCTTTCAACACAGAAAAAGTCTATACCATCAAGAATACTACTGAGCATCATACCGATGGGATCGGATATAACCTGGTGGGTAAGATCGAAGGCACGGATCCCGTCCTGAAGGATGAAATTGTCATCGTGGGAGGGCATCTCGACCACCTCGGCCGCTGCTATGAGATCATGCCGGGTGCCAACGACAATGCCTCGGCCATAGCTGTCATTTTGGGAATGGCCGAAGCCTTGACGAAGAGCCCGGTAAAGCCCCGCCGCACTATCCTTTTTATCTGTTTCGGAGCAGAGGAGCAGGCAGTGGCCGGGTCGAAATTCTACGTGGAGAATCCCATTTTCCCACTGGAAAAAACCGTCTGTCTGATCAATATGGACGGAGTGGGCGCCGGGGATAAACTGTCTGCGCTAGCTGCACAAAACTACCCAGACCTATGGGAATATGTCAAACGTGCCAACGACAAATACATCCACCGGATCGTGAATACGAGCTATTTCCTTAATAACGCACGGCCGCGTTTGGATGCCGCCCGTTTCATGTGGGCGGGAGTTCCGTCGTTGTCCTTTGCAGCCTACGGCAGCCGCTCTTTCTATCACGTCACCAAAGACAATATGGATATCATCACACCCGAGATCATGGAAGACCTGGCTCAGATGCTCTTTATGGCCATCTTGGAAATGGCCAATCAGGACACGCTGGATTTCAGATCCACGGCAAAATAGAGCATGCGTTTTCATCTTCCCACGCGCATTATCTTCCAGTCCGGTGTCTTGTCCAGAGCTGGATCTGTGCTGGAACAGGAAATCGGTAAAGGCCGGACCTTCCTGGTCACGGACAAGGGAGTTCAAGCGGCCGGGATCACAGATAATCTGCTCGCACAATTACCCGATGTCGCGGTATTCAATGAGATCGAACAGAACCCGCGCCATTCCACTGTCGACCGAGCCGGTGAGATAGTAAGGGAGATGCAGCCGGAACTTATCCTGGGACTCGGCGGCGGCAGCGTCTTGGATGCGGCCAAAGCCATCGCCCTACTGGGAACGAATCCCGGGAAAATCGAAGACTATGAGGGGCGGAAGCAGTACAGGTTCGCTCCTCTGCCGGTGGTCGCGATTCCGACCACCTGTGGCACAGGAAGTGAGGTCACTTGGGTGGCTGTGATCACCCACAGCGATCGCCGTTTCAAGATGAGCATAAAAGGCCCGGAGATGTATCCGGCCTTAGCGCTGGTGGATCCCGATGTCCTCCTGACGCTTCCTCCACGACTGGTAGCTGCCACCGGTATGGATGCATTGGTGCATGCGGTCGAAGCCTTCACTGTTAAACCTGCTACCCCCATCACCGATACGCTGGCCGAGGAATCCATGCGCTTGATATTCGCATCCTTGGAACCCGCCTACCAAGATATCCAAGGGAATCGAACAGCTCGAGAAGGCATCATGCTGGGGAGCCTGGTGGCGGGCATGTCATTTGGAAACAGTGATGTGGGCGCGGTCCACTGCTTGTCGGAATCGGTCGGGGCGCTGTTTGACATCCCGCACGGGATCGCCAATGCGGTTCTGCTGCCCTTTGTTATGGAGTTCAATCTTCCGGCTGCCGCTCCCAAGTATGCCAGGATCGCCCGCCTTCTTAGGATCTAAGATGAGGATCCCGAGAGAGCGTCCCAGAAACTTGTGTCGGCTGTGAAAGATCTGTCCCGCCGGCTGAATATCCCGCATTTCCGTGATCTGGGGATTCAGATGGGACAATTCCAGGAGATCGCTGAAAAATCATTTGCCAACAATTCCAATCCCTCCAATCCCAGAGAGGCTGATGTTGCTGACTATCGGGGGATGCTGGAAAATGCCTATGCGGATACCGACTAGCGTTCCTCGATAAGGATCTGAAGGACCTCAAGTTCATCGCGGTCAAACCATATCTTATGACAGGAGAGGCATTTGTCCACCGGGACGACGTAGTGGTAGTTGTATGGGCGGGGGAGCATCTTGTGCCCACAGTTCGGGCAGAAGATAGGGGTGGAGTTCTTCATGTCCATCTTCATGGTGTGGATGGGATTCCACATGAAGTTATCCTTGAAATCCTGGGCTTTTTTTTGGAGATTTTCCGAAAAGGCAACTTCCTTGCGGGTGATGATACGGTCTATGACTCCAGAATCTATGAGCTTACCGCCACACTTCGAGCAGACCTTGAGACCAACGCCTTCGTAAAAATTGTCTGTGAGAGGATTCCGGCAGCGGGGGCAGCGGTTATGACGGGCAGGATTGAGGGGCTTCAGGCTGTAAAGATCCCTCAGGCCGGTTCGGATCTGCGGGAATTCGTGGGCCTGCGCTGTTATGTTTTCCTGCAGGTTCTTGGTTCGGAGCTTAGGCGTAAAAAACTGCAAAGTAAGAACCTCTTCCAGATTGAAAGGACCTTCCCATTTTCCTTTGGAATTGCACACTGACCATATCTTGCCTTCTTCTGAATCGATATCTGCAGCCGGCTCAACTGCAGATACGTTTTGGGGACGAATTTCTGAATGAGAGGGCAGTGTCTCGCGCGCTTGGTCGCGCTGGCGTTGGATCTGCAAAACATCTTGAATGATCTTGGCAGGCGGTGCCGGAATCATGTCGGCCAGCAGTTTGATCCTCTTCATAAGAGGAGGATGGGAGTTGAAGATCCGGCTGAGCAGACTGTCGGATTCGCCTTTGGATTCAGGCGCTACGATAAAGAGAGGGCTGTAGGTCAGGTTGAAATCTCCTACAAAGGAGTTTTTGACGTGGGCCTTGTAGATGGCCCGAGCCAGTGCCCCTGGGTTGCGGCTGAATTCGACCGCGGCTGCATCTGCCAGGATCTCTCGTTCCCGGCTGATCAGAGTGCTTAATAGGTGCATAAATAAACCTGACAGAGAGGCACCAAGGAATAACAGGATCTGTCCTCCTCTATATTCCTGTCCAGGCCGGGTTTTTAGAGTGAGCGTGTGCTTCTCAGGTTCGGCGGCCTGGCGCAGTTTCTCGAAAAAACTTGCCAGCGAGCACACCAGCATCACGTAAAAGGTATCTCCGCGGATGATATGTGCCAGCTCATGTGCAATAACAGCTATAAGCTCGTCCCGAGTGAAATCAGCCAGAAGCCCTTCCGTCACGATGATGCTGGGAGTTTTGTCTGATTCGATCAGCGCCATGGAGTTTATAGCATATGCCGGAATGATATAAGCGTTTACCTTGGGAAGCCCACTGGCAATACGCATTTCTTCCACGGTATTGGCAAACTGGAGATGGTAGCGGTCCTCCCTTGCGGGAGGTTGGGCCTGGAGGCGTTTTCGGATGAATGCGGCGCCAAACCTGCGTGCGTCATAGAAATGGAAAACTGCGATAAGCAAGGCCAACCCGAAGCTGATCCACATCAAGGTCCTGAAATTAGTCAACAGGGGAAACGACTCTATGGGTACAAAAAGTCCTAATCCGGCTAAAAAGATAAAGACCACAAAGCCTACGGCCAAAAAATAGAAAACGACCAGGATGAGGAACAGCAGCAGACTTTTCTGCCACTGTGTCCGCTGCACCTCATAAAAATTGCGAGCTAAATCCTTGGTCATGACTTCTCTTCCTATTGGGTCGGACCGGATTCGGGAAAATTGACGGCTCCAGGACAGTTCCTTGTTTTGGTAGGGTGGTTATGTTATAAACATGGACTCAAATCTACATGAGAAATATGCTCAGAAACCTGATTTTGGGGAGGGGTTCCTATGCGTTTTAAGCCCGGTGTCGTTCTGTTGCTTTTTATGCTTCTTATTCTTCTGACGGTAGGTTTGGCGGCCTATGCCCAAGTCGAGGGGAAACGGGCGCTCAGCTATGAGGACATCATGCGGTTTCAGGAGATCCGAAATCCAGTGATCTCGCTGAATGGGGAGTGGGTGGCCTATGCTCTTGAGCCCGGCCGGGGAGATGGCTCTGCCAGGATTTACAGCCTTCAGAATAAACGGGAATTCAATGTTGAACGGGGAAGTCGACCGGTCTTTTCGGAAGATGCCCATTGGGTCGGCCTTACCGTCAAGCCTCGGGCTCTGGATTTGGCTCGGGCAGATAGCAAGGACAAACCCAAACAGGGCCTGGCCTTGGTCAACACCAAGACGGGGAAGATCGTAACCTATGAAAAGGTCCAGAACTTTTTTTTCTCAAAAGACTCACGCTGGCTGGCCTTTCAAAATTATGCGGAAAAGGCAAAGGACAAGAAAGAGAAGCCGGAGGACCCGAGTAAGGAAAAATCCAAAAAACCAGAGAAAGTGGGCAGCACACTTATCCTTTTGGATCTGAGCTCAGAAGAAGAAATCGAGATTCCCTATGTCCTGAAATATTCCTTTGATGACTCATCACGATTTATGGCCTATGTCATCGCCGCTCCGGAGGGCCGAGATAACGGATTGTTCTATGTGGATCTCAACGAAGCCGGAGGCGTTAGAAAGCCGATCCTTCAGAAAGAGATGACTCATATCACCCAGTTTGCCTGGAGTAAAACCGGAAGCAGGTTGGGTTTTATTGCGGGAGTTTTAGGAGGACAGGAAAAAGAAGTTACGTTGTGGGTTTGGGAGGGGAATACGGATAAGCTGAAGCAAGCGGTGACATCACAGCATTTGCCTCCAAACTGGTATCTGCCCGAGAAGAACCCGATTCGCTGGAGTAAGGATGGAGAGCGGCTTTTCTTTGGGTTTAAACCCGAGGATTTTCGTGTTGAGGAGGAACCAGAAGAGGAGAAAAAAGACATCAATGCGGAAGACCTCTTTGATGTGGAAAAGATCCTGGACAAAAGTGAAGTCGATGTCTGGCACTGGGATGATCCCTTCATCAATCCTCATCAAAAAAATATGTGGCCCCGAGTTAAAGACCAAACTTATCCGGCGGTTTACCATTTTAGTTCGGGCAAGGTTATCCCGCTGGCGGATCTGGACATGCCTCAGATTCGAACAAATGACAATCCTGACTACGCGCTGGGACTGGCAGACACTCCTTATAGGAAGCTGGTTACCTGGTATGGTGAGCTCAACGACCTTTATCTCGTGAACCTCAAAAATGGAGCCCGGCAAAAGATCGTTGCTGAGCTCGAGGACCGGCCCTCATTCTCTCCCGAGGGCCGTTATGTGGCCTATTATCAATCCCAACACTGGTTTCTTTATGACTGTCGTTCCGGAGAGACCAGAAACCTCACAGCAGACGTGGAAGTCCCTTTCTATGATGAGGATCATGACTCCCCGAGGCCGGTACCGGGTTATGGAGTGGCAGGATGGATCAAAGGGGATTCTGCTGTTTTGATCTACGACAAGTATGATATCTGGTCCTTTCCCACCCACGGCGGAAGCCCTGCCAATCTAACTGCGGGAAAAGGTCGGGCTGGAGCTTACACCTTCCGAATTCTGAATCTAAATCGTGATGAGGATTTTTTTGAGCCCAAGGGACGCCTTTTGCTCTCTTCTTATCATAACCAGGAGAAATATTGGGGCTTCTATGCCTGTCAGCTGGGAAGGCCGGGAGTGGAGAAGCTTCTGGAGAAGAAGAAGCGATTCCGATTTTTGGCTAAGGCCAAAGAGGCCGACGCCCTGATGTTCACTCAGGAAAGCTATGAAGAGTTCCCCGATCTCTGGGTCAGCGATGGTGCCTTCTCCTCGCCTCAAAAAGTTACTGAGGTAAATCCCCAGATCCAAGATTTTGCCTGGGGAAAGGCTGAGCTGGTTGCATGGAAGAGTGTGGACGGAATCCCTCTTCAGGGAGTGCTTATTAAACCCGGGAATTATCAGGCTGGAACCAGGTATCCGGTGATCGTCTATTATTACCGTTTCTTTTCCCAACGGCTATACGAATTCAATCAGACTGTGATCAACCACCGGCCCAACTTTCCGTTTTATGCCTCCCACGGCTATGCTGTGTTCCTCCCTGATATCCGATTCGCTGTCGGACTTCCCGGATTTTCTGCGACCAAGTGTTTGGTGCCGGGTATTCAAAAGCTGGTGGATATGGGTGTTGCCGATCCTGATGCCATCGGGCTTCATGGGCATTCCTGGAGCGGCTACCAAACCGCCTTTGTGGTGACCCAGACCGATATCTTCAAGTGTGCCGTGGCGGGAGCGCCGGTGTCCAATATGACCAGTGCTTACAGCGGGATCCGCTGGGGTTCGGGCTTAGCGCGTCAGTTTCAGTACGAGCAGACGCAAAGCCGGATCGGTGCCACTCTCTGGGAACGCCGCGACCTTTACATCGATAACTCGCCCGTATTTTTTGCCGACCGGATCAATACGCCTTTGCTCATCATTTTTGGGGATGAAGACGGTGCTGTTCCCTGGTACCAGGGGATAGAGCTATACCTGGCAATGCGGCGGTTGGAAAAGGACTGCATCTTCCTGCAGTACCGGGGAGAGCCCCATCATCCCCAGAAATATCCCAACAAACTCGACTGGTTTAAAAAGATGAAGGAATATTTCGATCATTATCTCAAGGGTATGTCAGGGCCGGATTGGATATCCGAGGGCCAACCCTACCGGGGGAAATAGGCGGATCTTTCCGAGGAGGAAGCATGAAAAATATTAAAGCCATGACCATCCTGGGCTTGCTGGCCTTGACGGCTGTGACGGCTTGGGCCCAAGTTCAATCTCCCCAGGATTTCCTGGGCTTTAAGGTCGGCGCAGATCGAAAATTGGCTGATATGAATCAGATCATCACATATTTTCAGCAGTTGGATAAAGCCAGCGGCCGGGTGTTGGTCCAGGAGGTGGGCAAGACTACAGAAGGCAATCCCTTTATTGTGGCTTATATCACTTCAGAAAAAAATCATGCAGATCTGGAAAAATACCGGAAGATCCAACAAACCCTGGCCGATCCTCGGACCATCAGCGATTCACAAGCGGAGGAGATGATCTCTCAGGGCCGTGCCATCGTGATGATCAACTGTTCCATCCATGCCACCGAGGTTGGCGCCAGTCAAATGTCCCTGCAATTGGCCTACGACTTGGCCACCAAAAACGATCCTCGGACACAAAGGATCTTGGACAACGTTATCCTGCTGCTTACACCGATGCACAATCCGGACGGCACTCAGATGGTGGTGGATTGGTATAGAAAACACCTTGGGACCAAGTATGAGGGAGGACGTATGCCCTGGCTCTACCATAAGTATGTAGGCCACGATAACAACCGTGATTGGTTCATGTTCACTCAGAAGGAAACTCAACTCACTATTAAGGTTCACAATGAGTGGCATCCTCAAGTGATCGTGGACATGCACCAGATGGGGAGCACAGGGGCCCGGCTTTTTGTGCCTCCCTTCGTGGATCCTTATGAACCTAACATCGATCCCATTCTGCGACAGCAGGTGGCCATGATGGGGACGTTTATGGCGTCGGAGTTGACAGCCCAGGGTAAAGCTGGTGTCGTGCACAGCCAGCGTTATGATGCTTGGACGCCGGCCAGGGCTTATCATCATTATCATGGCGGCATCAGGATTCTCACCGAAGCGGCCAGCGCGCGGATTGCCACCCCCATCGATATTCCCTTTGAAAGATTACAATCCAGCGTGAAGGAAGAGTCTGTTAAAATGCCGCTGCCTTGGAAAGGTGGGAGTTGGACCTTGGGGGACATCGTCGCCTATGACTATGCCGCGGCCTGGGCGGCTTTGACCAATGCTGCCGGGCTTAGAGAGAACTGGGTGCGCAATTATTACCGGATTTTTAAAAATGCGGTCAATCGCAGCGAAGCTCCTTATGCATATGTGGTGCCATCTCAGCAGCGAGATCTGGGAACCGCCATCAAGATGCTGAATGTTTTAAAGATGGGAGGGGTAGAAGTTCACCAGGCGCACCAGGCTTTTAGTGCAGACGGGCATGAGTATACAGCAGGGTCCTTTATCGTTTACCTGACCCAACCTTTTGGAGGCTTTGCCAAAACGATGCTGGAGATCCAAGTCTATCCAGAGATCAGGGAGGTCCCTGGTGGACCTTTAAAAACACCCTATGATGTGGTAGGGCATACGCTGCCTCTGCTCATGGGCGTAGAGGCTGTAAAGATCGAAAAATCTTTCTCGGCTAAAACTCAAAAACTGGATACGATCACTAAGCCGGCGGGCCGGATTTTTCCCCAAAACGAAACTTCCGGGTATGTCTGGGGGTACAGCTCCAATGATGATATGGTCGCCCTGAATCGGCTGACAAAGCAGGATTTTCAAGTTTTATGGACAGCCGAGGAATTGGTGTTAAACGGCAAAAACTATGCGGCCGGCACCATGCTGATAAAAAAGCAAGCGGGACTGGATGCTGCCCTTCAGAAGATCGTTCAAGATCTGCATGTCACCTTTCAAGGCCTTACCGAGATACCGAGCATGAAGCAATATTCCCTGGTTCATCCTAGAGTCGGCCTTTATAAAAGTTGGTCCGCTTCCATGGACGAAGGGTGGACCCGCTTCGTTCTGGAACAATTCGAGTTCGATTACCAGAGTATCACCGACCGCGATATTCGCAAGGGTGGATTGGATAAGGCCTATGATGTCATCATCCTTCCTGACATGGGCAGCCGAACGATTCTGAACGGAGTGTCCGAAAATGCAGTACCGCCGGAATATGCTGGAGGCATTGGTGAGATCGGCGCCAAAAACCTGAAAGATTTTATTCAGAAGGGAGGAACTCTGATCACTCTCAACGGCGCTGCAGAGTTTGCCCTCAAAAACTTGCATCTGGGTGTCGAAAATAAGGCTGCCGCTTTGAATCGTAAAGACTTCTTTATTCCCGGGTCACTTTTAAAGGTCGTAAATGATGTATCTCACCCCATTGCCTACGGATACTCAAGGGATGCTGCAGTTTTCTTCCGCCGCAGCCCGATCTTCGTAGTGGGAGAAGGCCACAGTGTGGTGAGCTATCCGGCTCATTCTCTGTTGAGTGGATGGGTGACGGGTGAGGAGCATCTGTCGAATCAGAGTGCGGTTGTCGATGTTCCCTTTGACCAAGGCAAAGTCATTCTCATCGGATTTCCTGCGCTCTATCGCTCTCAGTCTCATGGGTCCTTCCGGTATCTATTCAACGCTATATATTACGGCGCCTCCCATTAGACTGGATTATTTGTAAAAAAAGTCGACACAATCGTTAAACACAGAATTAATCTCTTACTTTATTTATGTGCTGCGCTTTTTTATCACTGCCATTATTACTTGTTTTTTTGATTATAGTCGACTTTTTTTCCCCTACGGGCGAGCCGATCTCACTACACCTGCTTCGCTGTGTTTCATACGCAGTAGTTTACTACAGCTTAATGAACCACAGCTTGCAGTTGCAGCAATCTCGACCCGCAAATAATCAAGTCTTGGCTGAATTATTTGTGAAAGCCGCCGACAATTTTCTTCAAAACTAAACCTAAATATAAGTGACGGCATCTTTTTCCCTACGGGCGAGCCGATCTGACGATATGTGTTTGGTTCAGTTGTTAGGCAATCTCAGCCCGTGAGTAATTCAGGAAGATAGCGCCTGTACTTGAATTCGGGCCGACAATTGCTTAAAGTGAAGCAGAAGAGATTGGAACAGGAGGCATTATGAGTTTCAAAAAGAAGTCGCTGGTTGCTCTGGCATTTACTCTGATTCTTATTTTATGCAGTCCGGTTTCTGCCCAGGAGTCCCGCTGGCTATTGAGCGGTTTTGGGGGGATCAACCATGTTTTTGAGTATGGCTGCATCTGTGACTATGAGCAGGGAATCAATGATTTTCCCCTAACTCCATCCCATACGACGGGGACCTTCGGCCTCTCTGTTGGTACTCTTTTTACCCAGGGTTTGGGGGTCGAGATCGATGCCCGCTTCCACACCAGCACCAAAGTAACACTGACCGATCCTTCGGACGGCGACACAGTGGGTCTTGATTCCTCCCAGCATTATTCCCTCACAGCTAATGTCCTCTATCTATTCCTTGGTTCCGAATTCCGTCCCTATCTACTTGCCGGGGCTGGCATAGATACCTTAACAGGAGTAAAGGAGCAAACCCAAACTACGGACTATGGCTATCTGGTGACCTTTTATCCGCCCGATAAAAAGACAGATTTTATGGCGAACTTTGGTGTAGGATTTATTTATTATGCCTTTGGTAATGTCGGGCTGCGGCTTGATGCCCGCTATGTTATTATTCCCAAGACCGATGACCATGACTCAATTGCCAGCCTCAACGCAACCGTCGGCCTGACCATCCGCTTCTAGCAAAATAAAGGGGACGGTCCTATTTTTGCGAAAAAAATAGGACCGTCCCCTTTATTTATACAAAGGTTTTGACGATCTCACGTTGGAGTTCTTGGAGTTCTCCGTAGGCTTTATTGATCTCACTGATCTTCTCATCCAGGCGCCTCATGAGTTTTTTCTTTTCCAGTCCGTTGCGGAAAATGATGAGGATGTCGTCATTGTCCCATGGTTTCTCGATGTATTGAAATAATCCGACATTATTTATGGCCTTGATGGCATTTTCTTTATCTGCATATCCCGTAAGGATAATCCGTGGGATCTCGGGTTTGATATCTCTGACTTCTGCCAAAAAACTGATTCCGTCCATCTCAGGCATCAGATAGTCGGATACAACCAGATCGACGCGCTCTTTCTCGATATATACGAGGGCTTCTTTGGCCGAGGTAAAAGTTTGAACGTTATAATCTGTCTCAAGAGTTAAAAAGGAATTGAGGCTGGTAAGAACCATTTCCTCGTCATCCACGATCACGATGGTGGGAATATCATTTGCTGCGGCCATTGTTCCTCCTTCAAATACTCGTTTCGATCTTTGGTTTTACATCTACCTTGAAATGCGGGTCATCAACCTCCGCAATCTTTTCGCCATAGTTTTGAGAATACTTTGAGTGATAGCAACATAATCTGCCAACAGGTCGATAAAATCCTCTTTGTCGATACGCAGTACCCGCGTCGCTTTCAGGGTGGTTGCGGTCACCACTAGAGGTTCATCGTCAAAAAGAGCCCATGTACCGAAGACATCTTTTTCCTGTGCGATCATGACATCCTCGCCGCCACGTGTGAGCTTGACTTGCCCTTCGATGACCATATACATCGAATCCGGGATATCTCCTTCCTGGGAGATGACCTCCTCAGTCTTGAACTCGATCTCCTCGGTGATGGCTGCGATGTGAGCCAGGTCTTCGGTGGAAGTGTACTCGACAATATCGATATCCTGTAAAAAAAGGACTTTTTCAACGGTCGTTAACATGTGTCACCCAGAAAGTCTTCTTTGACTCATAATGAAACTACCATAATTTTTTAGCTTCCGTCAATCCAGGTCTTGGGATCGCAGCTCTAAGCGTCGGATATAAAGGGTAGCGGTTTCATGCACCAGGGGATCGTGCGTGTCCTTCAAAGAGCGGATTATTGCCTCGAAGCGGCGATTCCCATTTAAGGTGAGAAGGTAGATCGTACAGGTCTTCAGCCAGTTATCATCACCAGAGAGAATGAGTTCGACCGATTCGTCCTCGCTGGGAAGGGAGATTTCCAGAAGCCGGGATTGTTTTTTTAGGGCTTCCGGTCGCGAACTTTCCATGATGGGGATTAAAGATTTTTTAAGGGATGATTCCAGAAGATTATCTAAAAACTCGATAGAATTGGCGCGGAGCGCGGCTTTCTCGCTCATCAGGCCGAGATAGGCATTCAGCATGTCTCGGGGTGGGTATTTCAATCCTAAGAGGCGGAAGATCCTTTCCAAGCAGCTTTCCAGCTTTTCTTCCAAGGCACAAGCCAGCAACGTCCGGGCTTTGATGAGCTGATCCATTGTGTTTTTCGTCGGGAGCTTATCCCCACTCTGGGACACTGTCTGTCTTTGCTGCAGCCACGACCGCAAGATCTTTCTGTACAGTTCGATCTCGTCATCGATATGAGCGCGGATGACCTGTTGATCGAATCGGAGGGAAGGGTATCTAACCCTGAGTTTGTTCAGGGCTCGGATCGCTTCATAGCGCGTGTGGCGATCTTCGCTTTCCATGACTTTCCAAAGTAAATTCACCGATTTTTGTGATCCTATGAGCGACAGAACTTTGAGGATCGCTATTTGCTTACGCCTGTCCTCCTGCTCGTCCTGTAGGTATTCGGTCAGAGTGTCGATGACATCCTCTCCGTAGTCCGCCAGGCTTTCCCGCACGGTTTTACGGATGTGTCTGGTGTTCAGGTGGTTGATCAGCACCGGTAGAAACTCTGCCGAAGGGTCCTGCCCGATGTTGGCCATAACCGCCTTCATGACCTCGATTCTGCTGTCTTCAACCAATATATGCAGATACTTGGTCAGGTCAGAATCCTGCGTCTTCCCGATAGCGTTGGCTGTATGGACCTTGATGAAGGTTTTTTGATCCTCATCCTCGATCTGGCTCTCAGCACTTTCCAGCATGGAGGTCAAATGCTGTCTCATATCGATCTCTTGACGAATGTCTTTGTTTTCGTGCCACTCGCCGGCTGCACAGATCATGGCGGCGACTCTTACACGGTGATCGTCATGTTCGAGATAGGTTTTCAAGGTCGAGATCCTATCCGTCGATTTTTTATACAGATAGCAGACCGCTTCGCTCTGCAGCTTCAGGTTCTGGTGTTCTATCAATTCTTGTGCGTTGGTGGAGAGATCGAGTTCATGATATTTTTGGCTCATTCGCAGCACCAAGGCCCTGATCTCAGGTGAAGGATGGTCGATCAGCCTTTTAAGATGCGGGATGAGCTCTTTATTTTCCACATCTTCCA
>JAUWSR010000283.1 GCA_030609975.1 Acidobacteriota bacterium
ATTTCATTGGCTTTCACTTAATGAGTGGGGAAAAATGAAAATATGTGACAAAAAATGAATTATTTAGACAAGACGATCCTTGATCTCCAGAATCTGTTGGCTTTCACGAAAGAAATGGATATCCTTTACCGTTTTCTTTAGCTTATGATACTCAGAGGGAAGATCAAAACCAATGACATGTTTTTTCATTCGACATGAGCAATTCCCATCTGGTTTAAAGAGCACACATTCCTCGTTTAAGAAATTAAGTAGTTTTTTTCGACTCCGAGAGACTTTTTTTCTCACTGTGCTTTCTTGCTCATCCATTATCATGGATATATCTCTGTAGGGTAGCCCGGCAATATCATACAGGACGTAGAGAAGGCGATCCTGGTTGGAGAGGCAGTGAAGAATGCCTGTTAAGCATTTGTCACACATCTCTTTTACCCATCTCCTTTTGTCCACTTCCTTTTCAAACGGCGATTCTCTCTCTCCATCGCGGAAATATTCACTTAGATATTGCGTTGAGTAAACTTTTTCGTTCTTGGCTTGTCTTAAGATCACCCTCGAGGCGATAGTGTATATCCATGTAGATATTTTTGAATCCCCTTTAAATGTACTCAGGCTTTTTAAGATTTCCATCCATGCTTCCTGAGCTGCATCTTTTGCTATCTCAGGATTTTGAATCATGCGATTACTTATAGCGGAAACAAGTGCCCTGTACTCTTTGGTTATTTCTTCTTTGGTGGACAAAGCTTTTTGCATATTTGTAATGATTTTACAATTATTAAAGTAAAATCAGTGGATGTCAATGAACCTGTTCATATCAACTCAGAGCCTAACAAGATTTGGTTCAATTTGGATGATCAAACCGTAGCTTAAGAAAAATCAACTTCTGTCCGAATTTCGCTGAACCGACACACCGTCCCCATTTATTCGACTATTCGTAGCGGAGGGAATCCACAGGATTGGCTCGAGCCGACTTGAGTGTCTGGAGACTTACGGTCAACCAAGCGATCGCCAATGCCAGTCCACCTGCTGCAATAAAACTCCACCAGGCTACCGAGGTCCGGGAGGCAAAATTTTGCAGCCAGCGAGACATGACATACCAGCCGATCGGCCAGGCGATGAGATTGGCCATCAGGACACAGCGTGTAAAATCCTTGGACAGCAAAAGCACGATATCTTTGATGGATGCTCCCATGGCCTTGCGGATACCGATCTCTTTGGTCCTCTGTTCCGTCATAAAAGAAGCCAGTCCAAACAAGCCCAAGCACGAGATAAAGATCGCCAGGAAAGCAAAATAGCTGAAAAGACGCCCCAAGCGCTGCTCATTCTGGTACTGAGCATCGATGGTCTCGTCCAAGAAATGATATTCAAAGGGAGCAAATGAATTCATACCCGTCCAGGTGCTCTCGATAAAAGAGATGGTATTGGACAAAACCGCCTCGCTGTCTATACCGCGCACCCTGATGAGTACGACTCCCCCTGGGCTCTGGTTGCGCATATAGGTGAAGAGATAGAAAACCTGCGGCTTCAGAGCGATGCGGAGCGAATGAAAATGAGTGTTTTTTACGACACCCACAATGCTCCCGCGCATTCCGTAAAGCCGGAACATCTTGCCCACAGGATCTTCCATGCCTGTTTTGTCGATCGCCTCTTCGTTCAAAACAAATCCCGATCCCACATCTCCGGGATAATCCGGGGAGAAGCCCCTGCCCTCCACAATATCCATCCCCATGGTCTTAAAATAGTCAAAGCCGATACGGGTCGTTTCCATGTGGATCCAATCTTGATCGGGAGTTTTTCCTTCCCAACCGACATAAGCGGTGTTGTTGCGCAGAGAGGTCGGAACCACGTCTTTGATGGCAACAGCCGTGATCTGTGGATGCTGCAGCAGCTCGGTTTTAAAGACGTCATACTTAGCAGGAATGCTATCTTTAACGGGGACGTGAAGCAAAATGTCGTCTTTCATGCTCCAGCTCTGGCTTCGCATATAACTCAGCTGATGATAGACAACTGTCGTCGCCAAAATTAGGATTATAGAAAGAGCAAACTGGGTGACAACCAGGATCCGACGCATGGTCCCTTTGCGCATAAAGCGTGACGATTGTTTCTTCAAGAGAGCCCTCCAGCTGAGATTGCTTCTGAGAACATTGACCGGTTCAAAAGAGGCAAGAAACAGAGCCGGATAAAGCCCGGCCAAAAGGCCGGCCAGGCAGGTGATCGCCACCAATCCAATAAGGACATCCGGGCTCAACAGATCAAAGGCCAGGCTTTTTCCTGTCAGGCTGTTGAAAACAGGCATCAAGAAGCTCGCCAATCCGATCGCCAATCCCAAGGATAGGAATGCCAGGATAACCGATTCGCCGAAGAACTGGCGCACGATCTGCATGCGGTTGGCACCCACAACTTTGCGCAGCCCGACTTCTCGAGCCCTTCTCTCGGAACGGGCCGTCGACAGGTTGATAAAGTTGATGCAAGCAATGGAAAGTATAAAGGCCGCTATCAGAGAGAATAGATAGACGTAGCGTTTGTCTCCCAGCGGGATGTCGTAATTCCCCAGCGGATTCAGATATATTTCATCCATGGGCTGGATGGAAAAGGTCAGCTGTTTCTGGACGATCTGAGGGCAGCCATGCTGTTCAGAGACCTCATTCAACTTCCCGATAAGCACTTGCTCATCCCGCTGGGGCGCCGCCTTAATGTAGGTCATAAAATGAAAATCTCCCCATTTTAGTCCGTACATACGTCTGACTTCCACCAATTTGTGCGGGATCACATAATCGAACTGAATATGGGAGTTGGGAGGGATATCCGCCAAAACGGCCACCACTTTGAGCGAAGTCTGGCCCTCGACTTCAATCATTTTATCAAGAGGGTCTTCATCCCCGAAATATTTCTTTGCCATACTTTCGCTCAGGGCAATAGTCATGGGATCCGAAAAAGTGGTTTTGACTTCCCCTCTAACGAGAGGAAAACTGAACATCTCAAAAAAGGACGGATCCGCGGATATGCCGTTATTCTCATAAAAGACAGAATCTTTATATTTAAATACATAGCGAGCCGCTTTTAGCATGCGAGTTGCATCAACAACTTCAGGGATCTCGGCGATAATGGCAGGTGCAAAGGGAGCGGGGGAGCCAAAAAAATTGGTCTCCGTGCCTATACAGGTCACGCGGTACAGATCTTGTCTGTGTTCATGGAATTTGTCATAGCTCAATTCATCCCTTACCCACAACAGGATCAGCAGGGCACAGCATATCCCAATGGCCAAGCCCGCAATATTAATGAAAGAATAGGCTTTCTGCCGTTTCATATGCCGAAAGGCCAGCTTGAAGTAATTTTGAAACATCACGGCTCTCCAGTACACAAAGTCTTTAAAAAAGGCAGGGATGGCTTTTAGCACCTGCAGTCTGTACCAATAACGGGCGTGTGCCAGTCCCCTCTCTCGGGCCAGAAGCTGAAAGGTCTCGGACAGATCGCCCACCAAAACATAGTCTCCCCGATCTGGGAAGAGACGTTTGAGCAGCCATTCCGAGAAACGTGGCGGGCGTGAATATCCGTCTTTTAAAACCACGTCTACTCCGCAGCGGAAAACTTAGACAAACCAGACCAAACCCTGTCTTGGACTTCCTTTATCTGTTCCAGCGTTTTTACGCCCAGGGAAGTCATTTTGTAGATGCGTTTGCTGCGGCCGCCGCGCTGAGGTGTGGGATCAGCCAATGATGACTCCAGAAGTCCCTTTTTCTCCAAACGTGTCAGCATCACATGCACGGCACCAAAGGCCCAGGTCTCTCCAGTAACGATTTTGAGTTGGTTGCGGATGGCCACGCCATAAGCCTCATTTTGCAGCCGCATGACCGCCAAAAGTATGTATTCTTCGGTACGGGAAATAAATTTTTTTGTCATGTTTGCCTCATATCGCCTACAACGTAGTATATATCACCAGGCTTGTCAAGAATTAATTTTACTACAAAGTAGGAGATTTAACGAAATGTGTCGTTTCAGCGAAATTCGGACCACTCATGATTTTTCTTTAGCGGTGGTTTGTTTATTTTATACATTGGTAGCCAGCGGATCCCGCCCTTCCTGAGGTGGCGGATGCGAGGGAGCGGGTGGCGGCGCTGTAGGACTGGCCTGCCCCCCAAATATCGGTCCAGGTCTTATGTTAGAATAAGTTTTGGACGAACGGAGAAGATATGGGCAGGAAAATTTACACAGCAGAACAGATTATCGGCATGCTTCGGGAGGCTGAAGTGCTGCAGGGCCAGGGTATGACGATCGGGGATGTGAGCCGCAAGCTGGGCATCTCCGAACAGACGTATTACCGCTGGCGAAAGGAATACGGCGGCATGAGGGTGGCTCAGGCCAAGCGGCTCAGAGAGCTTGAGAAGGAGAATGGGAGGCTCAAGAAGCTGGTGGCGGATCTGTCGTTGGACAACGACATCCTCAAAGAGGCGGTGCGGGGAAACTTCTGAGCCCGGCCAAGATGAGCCGGGCGATAAGACATGTGTGTGAGAAGCTTAAGGTGTCACAGCGGCGGGCGTGTAAGATATTGGGCCAGTCGCGTTCCACCCAGCGGCACAACCGGAAGATGCCTGAGGACGAGGAGCGGCTTGTGGAGCGTATCGTTGCTCTGGCCAGTCAGTTCGGGCGTTACGGCTACCGCCGGATAACAGCCATGCTGCGGAACGAAGGCTGGAAAGTCAACCACAAGCGGGTGGAGAGGATCTGGAGGCGGGAGGGATTGAAAGTGCCTCAGAAACAGCCTAAGCGCAAGAGGTTGTGGCTTACAG
>JAUWSR010000182.1 GCA_030609975.1 Acidobacteriota bacterium
CAAAGTCGGATGCTGAGGGATACTTCTTAAACAAACCTGGTGTGATCTCATTCACTTTTTTATCCGTACATTGGGCCGAAAGGATGGTGGCGATCAAGATCTGCAGGGGATTTTCGAAGGAGAGCGCTGTCCGGCTGTGAGGATATGTTTTGTGCAGGATCTTTATAATATCGTTGATCCGGTCGTGTATGTCTGCCACTATTTCCCCATTTCAGAGCGCAGCTTGATGGTACGGAGAAGATCGGTCCGGTAGATGATGCCGAGAACCTCATCTCCCACCATGACCGGTACCTGGTGAACATCTTTGGCCGTCAAACTTTTAAGCACGCTGCTGCCATCAGCATCAGGAGGTACAGCCTGAATTTTTTCTCTGGGAGTCATGATCTCTCGTACCGGAGTCAGCGGCCATTGGTCACGCGCCAAGGCTTTGACATCTTCGAGGCACACACTTCCCACCAACTTATCCCCATAAGAAACCATAAAAACCCTTTCGCGTTTTTTTAGGATATATTCATCCACCAGATCTTGGACACACATTCCACCAAAAACCGTTCCAAAATCCTCGACCATGAGGTCCTTGGCCTGCATTCCCTTGAGAACCTTTTCGAAAACGACCTGGGTGTAGCCTCGGACAGAGGCGGTGTGGAGAAACCAGCCGATGAAGATCAGCCAAAATCCGGAGAGGGATCCGTTAAGGATCTGGAGCACTCCCAGAAAAATAAAGAAAAAAGCGAAACCTTGTCCAACTCGAGATGCAATCTTCGTGGCTTTCTCCAGATCACCTGTAATCTGCCAGATCAAAGAGCGCAAAATCCGGCCGCCGTCCATAGGAAAGCCGGGGAGCAGATTGAAACAGGCCAAAGCCACATTGAGCAGGAAGAGATAAAACATCGCCGCCGCCAGCGGCCGGCTGAAGGTATGCAGCACAAAATTAAGCATTAAGAAGAGAGACGCCATGACCAAGCTGGCAAAGGGCCCCGCCAGAGCCATGACGAACTCCTTGAGCGGCTGTTTGGGCTCGCCGCTGATCTGTGCCACTCCGCCTAAAATAAACAGCGTAATGCTGCGGACCTCTTCACCTTGCTGAATAGCAACCAAGGAATGGGAAAGCTCATGGATCAAAACAGACCCGAAGAGCAATAGGGCCGTAAAGGCTCCCAGGATCCAGTTTTGCCCGGCGGACCACTCAGGAAATCGTTCCGGATAATAGGAAGTCGCCAACACCCAAGTAAACAGGATAAAGATTATAAACCAGCTGGAATCGATATAGATGTCGATCCCGAAGATACGGGCGATCTTCCAGCTGTGTCGCATAGGAAAAGTTTAGAATTCCTGAAACATGGACTTGGGCGCACCGCAGATCGGGCAGGTTTCAGGCGCGTCGCCCTCTTGGGTCCAGCCGCAGCCACCGCAGACCTGGACGGGAACGAATTCAATGTCCTGACCATTCTCGATGGATCCCAGAGCATTTTTATACATCTCAGCATGCACTTTCTCAGCGGCCAGGGCCCAGGAAGTGGATGTTTCCGCGCCCTTCTCACCCTGCAGTTGAGCGGTATTGATATAGGTCGGATACATTTCCTCCACTTCGAAGGTCTCGCCTTCGATGGCAACCTTGACATTGTCCACGCTGCTGCCGATACCGCCTAAATGACGCAAATGATTGCTGGCATGTTTTACTTCGGCAAAGGCATTGGCCCGGAAAACACGAGCAAGGTTGGGATAATTTTCGGCTTCTGCTTTTTCTGCGAAATTCCGGTACTTCATATGTGCCTGGCTTTCACCGGCAAAGGCGTCCATAAGGTTTTTTTCAGTCATTTTTTTCATGTGAATTCTCCTAAATTTTAATCATTCTTTCGATAGCTCCTCTCGCCTTCTGGGCGATTTCGGGAGGAACCTCGACTTTGTATTCCATTTTCTCCAACGCATGGAGTACTTTAAGCAACGTGATTTTTTTCATGTTGACACAAAGAGCCAGATCCATAGCCGCATAGAACTCCTTATCCGGATTCTCTTTCTTCAAGCGGTAGATGATTCCGGCTTCAGTTCCGATGATGATCTCCTTTTTTTCGGTCTCATGGGCCTGTTTGACCATCTTTCCGGTAGACAGCACCTGATCCGCCAGATCAATCACTTCGGGGCGGCATTCAGGGTGGACCCAAACCTCAGCTTCGGGATAACGTTCTCTTTTGTCCTTCACATCCTTGACCAAGATATTGTTGTGAACATAACAGTATCCGTCCCAGGGAATGATCTTTTTCTTGGCATGACGGGCAACCCAGGCGGCCAGGTTCTTATCCGGCCCGAACAGGATCTCGTCTCCCTCGATACTTTCCACAACTCTGAGGGCATTGGATGATGTGCAGCAGATATCGCATTCCGCTTTAACTTCGGCAGTAGTGTTGACGTAGCAGATAACTTCAAGGCCGGGGTTGTTGCGCTTCCACTTTCTCAACTCTCCTGCATCCAGCATATCCGCCATGGGACACCCGGCCCCAGCATCGGGGATCAGTACGGTTTTATCCGGTGCCAGGATGGACGCGGTCTCGGCCATAAAATGCACACCGCAGAATAGGATAACATCTTCCTCCACCTGGGAAGCTTTGATGCTCAGATCGAGGGAGTCCCCGATAAAGTCAGCGATATCCTGTACATCTCCTATCTGATAGTTGTGCGCCAGGATGATGGCATTCCGTTCCTGCTTAAGCGTTTGGATCCTAGCTGTGATCTCTTGTTTGTTCACCGGCTGCCTCAAAAACTTCCTCAGACTCTGGGTTTGGTAAGGCCGCAGTGGGGGCACTCCGCTCCCTTTTTTTTGATATCACCGCAATCCGGGCAATCCTCGAATTCCACATCACAGGTCCTGCAAACTCCTTCAAATCCTTCCATGGGTCCATCACAGTAGGGGCAGCTTAAGTCCGTGGCTTTCTTTTTCTTTTCGGGCAGTGGTTTGGCCTCGGTTTTTCCACCCGTACGGTAGTCTTCAATAGCTGTATGCAGGGCATCTGCCCCCAGATTGGAACAGTGCATTTTGTTACCCGGGAGTCCGCCCAGCTCATCGGCGACATCTTGATTGGTGATCTTCATGGCCTCATCCAGGCTTTTACCCATGGCCATTTCACTCACAATGCTCGATACTGCTATCGCGGCGCCACACCCAAAGGTTTGAAACTTCACAGCGGCAAGATGGTCATCCTTCACCTTGATATAAAAGGTCATCATGTCACCACAGACCGGATTCCCTACCTGTCCCACACCGTCGGCATCTTTCAAGACGCCTACGTTTTTGGGATCCATAAAATGCTCCATGACTTTTTCGCTGTACATTATTTTCTTTTCTCCTCAAGATATTCCGTATAAAGCGGAGACATTTTCCGCAGTCTATCAATGATGCGTGGAAAAACCTCCAAAAAATGGTCGATATCTTTGTCAGTCAAACTCTCGATCAAGCTGAACACCAAAGAACCTTGGGCCAGGGCGATGTCCACATCCATTGCCAGAAGCACATGCGAAGCTTTGAGGGATTTGGAGGAACAGGCCGAACCGCTGGAGACGGCCACTCCCTGCATATCCAAACTCAGGAGCAGGGCTTCTCCTTCGACAAAAGCCACACAAAAGCTGGCATGATGGGGGAGTCTTTTTTTGGGATGCCCCGTCAAGACCACATGATCCATTTTAAGAGAGAGATGCTGAATGATGCGATCTCGCAAAGGTTTGATGCGCGCGATGCGCTCGTCCATATTTTGCTGAGCCAGCTCCGCCGCCTGTCCCATACCCACGATCCCTGCCGTGTTTTCCGATCCGGCTCTCTTTCCGTTCTCTTGAATCCCCCCGTCGATCAAAGGCAGGATCTTGGTGCCCTTGCGTACATACAGGGCAGCGTTTCCGCGGGGGCCATAAAATTGATTGCCAGAAAGGCTCAAAGCCTGGACACCCAAAGCCTGAACATCCACGGGAATAACGCCAACAGCGGCCACTCCATCGGAATGGAGCACAACCCCCCGCTTTTTGCACATCTCAGCTATCTGATCTATGGGCTCGATCGTACCGACCTCACTGTTGGCCAACAAAATCGAGACCACAGTGGTCTCTGGTTTAATGGCTTTCCTTACCTCTTCCGGATCGACCTGTCCCCATTTATCCACCGGCACGACCGTGGAGGTATAACCATCGCGTTCCAAGGCCTTCACTGCATTGAGGATAGACATGTGCTCAATGGCGGAAACCACGAAATGATTTCCTTTTTTGCGATTGGCCCAGACAAGGCCTTTCAGAGCAAAATTGTTTGACTCGGAACCACTGGAAGTGAAATAGATCTCTGAGGGATCAGCATGGATCAAGGCTGCAACTTGCGTCCTGGCCTTATCCAGGCCCCACAGGGCGGCTTGTCCGAAGGAATGTATGTTCTGGGGGTTGCCGAAACTGTCCTTCAGAAAAGGCAGCATGGCTTCTATCACATCAGGATGCACAGGCGTGCCAGCGATGTGATCCAGGTAGACTCTAGGCATTTAAACGGAGACGACTTCCTTAACTTCAGGAATTTCCTTCTTGAGGAGCTTCTCGATCCCCATTTTCAAGGTCATCTGAGACATGGGGCAGCCGGCACAGGCACCGACCAATTTCACTTTGACCACACCATCATCTTCTACATCGACCAACTCGACATTGCCACCAACGGCAACCAGCGAGGGACGGATCTTATCTAAAACTTCTTCGACTTTTTCTTTCATCCTACTCTTCTCCTTAAAATGAGTAATGTTTATATTAATGTTATTGCTCAAATATTAAAAGCATTATCCTGAATAATTCATAAAATCTGGCGGCCTTAGTAAATCGGTTAAGATGTACAAAAAAATTGTCGCCAGCTTCATCCAACATTCCTTGTAGCTACAGCAATCTCGACCTGTGAATTATCCATGCTATTATACAACTCCGTTTTTACCATGTCCAGACGACAAAGTCAAGATATCCGATAGAAATTATGTAATTTACTTTACGATACGTGGAATCTCAGGGTTGATACGGGCTACGATCTCATAATTGATGGTACCGGCCCATCCTGCCATAGTTTCAGCGGTGAGCTCATCCTGGTCCATTCTCCCCAGGAGTACGACCTCTTCCTCAAGTTTCACTCCCGGGATATCCGTCACATCGATCGCAAAATAATTCATGGCCACCCTTCCCCTCAGCGGAGCTCTCTGTCCCTTGGTCAGGACATGGGCCACATTGGAAAGATCGCGCGGATAACCATCATAATATCCCACGGGAACCAGGGCCAACCGTGTCCGGCGGGTGACTCTATAGGTACAGCCGTAGCCGATAAAAGCTCCCGATGGAACCGTTTTTAGCTGCGCGATCCTGGATTTCCAGTTAAGCACCGGTCGTAATCGTATCGGTACTTTTTTCTTCATGAGACAGGACACATAGGTCTCCCGCGAGGGCCAAAGCCCATACAGACCGATGCCCACACGTACCATATCAAAGTGAGTTTTGGGAAAAAGCATGGCGGCTGCGGAGCAGGACATATGTTTCAGCGGAACCTGGATACCCGCATCATCCAGAAGTGTCAGGTTTTCCTGAAAATTCTTCAGTTGAAAACGTGCATAGGAATGATCGGTGGTATCCTCGATGTTGGCAAAATGGGAGGAGATTCCTTCCAGGACCAAGCAGGAACTTGACCGAATGCCTTTTGCTAAGGCAATGAGAGTCTTGTGTTCAATTCCCTGTCGATACGTGCCGGTCTCGACCTTCAAGTGCAGATAGGCCTGTTTGTCAAGCTTTTGGCAGATCTTGTCCAGCCGCAGAACCGTTTCACGATTGTATACCACAAATCTCAGATCTTGACGAACCGCCTCTTCCAAACCCGCCAGAGGGACATAACCCACGACTAACACAGGATCAAGCAATCCCGCATCCCTTAAAGCGACACCCTCCTCAAAAGAATGTACTCCCAACCAGTCAGCCTCGCCGGCAACCGCCATCCGGGCCGTTTCCAGCATGCCGTGTCCGTAGGCATTGGCCTTGACCATAGCTAAAAGCTTGCGGCGTTTTCCGATCAAACTGCGGAATTGTCTAAGGTTGTGGTTGAGCGCGGATCGATCCAACTCGATCCATTGGATGAGATCGGATTTCATAGAACGGCTAAAGCTCGGCCTTGACCTTGTCCAGGTCGATCAGTCCCCGGAGAACATCTTCTCTCAGTATAGTTTCTGAGCGATCGACTCCGGTTGATATCAATGCCACCTCGGCCTCCAGCAGATCCTCGATCAAGTGGAGATAATCACGGAATTCCTGGGGCAGTTCACTGAACTCTCGACTCCCGCTCACTTTTTGATGCCATCCCTTTACCGTCTTGTACACGGGCTTGGCTTCATCCAGGATCCAGCTTTCCAGGGGAAAACTGGGCAGCCTCGCCCCTTTATACTCATATCCAATACAGACCTTGATCTCCTTCAAACCGTCCAGAACATCGGATTTGGTCAAGAGGATTTTTTTAACACCATTCAAGCGGCACGAATATTCCATGAGCACGGTATCGAACCAGCCGCAGCGTCGGGGGCGGCCCGTGGTCGCTCCGAATTCCTGACCCTGCTTGCGGAGGTATTCTCCCCATTCATCCAAGGCTTCGGTGGGAAAAGGCCCTTTACCCACTCGAGTCGTATAGGCTTTGACCACACCCCAGACCTCATCGATCTTGTCCGCTCCGATCCCCAAGCCGGAACAGATGCCGCCGACGGTGGAGTTGGAGGAGGTGACATAAGGATAAGTCCCGTGATCGATATCCAAAAGAGCACCCTGCGCTCCCTCGAAAAGCACGGACTTCCCGGCTTTGATCTCTTGATGCAGGAGAAAGGACACATCCTTGATGTGATCGCGGAGGAGAGAAGCATACTCAACATACTCATCAAAGACTTTCTGGGCATCCAGAAGAGCTCTCCCATGATAACCGAGATAGATGTTTTTCTCTTCGACATTGAGCTCGATCTTATCCCTGAGCACGGAGAGATTGAGCAGATCACCGGCTTTAATCCCTTGACGCCCAACCTTATCCACATAGGCCGGCCCGATACCTCGAGAGGTCGTGCCGATCTTGCGGCGGCTGTTTTCCTCCCTCAAGCTTTCGACCTGGGTATGATAGGGAAGGATCATATGGGCGTTCGTACTGATGGCGAGGTTATCACCGATCTGCACGCCGATCTTTTCCAAGGTCGCTTTTTCGTCCAGGAAAGCCTGGGGATTAATGACCAATCCGTTCCCGATCAGGCAGAGTTTATTTGGGTGCAGGATCCCGGAAGGAATAAGGTGAAGGATGATCTTCTGCCCTTTCACATAGACCGTATGTCCCGCGTTGTGTCCGCCCTGAAAGCGGGCCACAATATCAAAGGCGGGTGTAAGCAGATCTGTAAGTTTGCCTTTGCCCTCGTCTCCCCATTGTGTGCCTAAAACAGCAATATTACTCATTTTAAAAACTCAGTGCGATCTGAACCATATACATGTCATTTTTCATCTGTGTTTCTGATTCACGATTGAAGTCATATTCAAACTTTAAAAAAGCGTTGGGCCCCAGGTTGAAGACCGCGCCTACAGCCCATCGCGTCTTCTTGACCGAGATACCGTCGCCCGGAAATTCCGGCCCTTCGAATCCCGGGCCATGCAA
>JAUWSR010000208.1 GCA_030609975.1 Acidobacteriota bacterium
CAGACCTGTTCCTTTAAGTATCTCGACGAAAGCATCATAATCACCGTGAAGATCGGCAATGGCCACGATGCGGGAGATCCCGCTCCACTTCCAGCGAGTACTCTCTGCCTGCAGGAAGAGTGCGGTTAGAAGCAGCCAACACACCGGCAGAAAGATAATCCTATGAAATTTTTCCATAAATCCCTTGTTCTTCAACATAATCTCCGCCTATCTGAATGGCCTTCAGACGGCAGTATTATACCATAATCAAAAAACCATCACATCACTTTCCCTAGACTCGGCAAGAAAAAGGATTGACTTTAAATTCTCTATTTGATAAAGCTTATACTCAGAAAGGGCTAAAATGGAAATCAATCTTCGCGAAAAGAACGAGATCACAATATTCGATATCAAGGGAGAGATCCGACGCTCGGAGATTACCGATGTCACCCTTCATCAGATTGTAAAAGACCAGTTGGATGACGGCAAGAGATCCATCCTGCTCAACCTGTCCGGTGTAGAATTTATCGACAGTTTTGGCGTAGGAGAGATATTGGCCAGTTATATCTCCACTCAGAATTTAGGCGGAAAACTGAAACTCACGCAGATCTCCAAGAAGCTCTATATCGTTTTCCAAGTCACGATGCTCACCAAAGTACTCGAGATCTTCGATGAAGAGCACACCGCTCTCAACAGTTACACCCAAGATTAACTTCCATTCCCCCCTTGCTGATCCAAAACGATGGGAAACAACCGCATCTATCGTCTTTTGGCTCGCGTTGTGGACATCAAGCCCGGCGAAGAGCGCTTAGCCGTTGCTTTTTTCCTCTATTTTTTTCTGATCACATTCCCATATCACATCATTAAGCCGATTCGGAGAGCCACCCTTCTCAGCTCTTTGGGCGAAGAGTATTTGCCCCTAGCGTATCTGTTGGCAGCCGTTTTCACTGGTTTTGTGGTCGCCATGCACACACAGATCCAGTCACGAATCTCCATGCCTATCCTTACCCGGGCCAGCCTTCAATTTTTCAGCCTGACCGCTCTCCTGTTTTGGGCGCTTCAACCCCAGGAAGAAACGGCGTGGATCCCGCTTGTCTTTTGGGTTTGGACCAATATTATGGTGGTCGTGCTCATGGCGCATTTCTGGCTTACTGTGCACACCATAATGAATCCTCGGGAATATCGAAGACTTGTGGGCCTTTTTGTCAGCGGCGGCATCCTAGGAGGTACGGCTGGTGGTTTGGTGACTTCGCTCCTGGCTAAAACTGTTTTTTCTGACTATTTACTGCTCATTTCGTCCGGATTGTTGTTTGCCTGTATCTTCGTGATCAAAGTGATTTTGGAACTCAGCAAACAGCGCTTGAGTTCCGCTCAGAAATCCAACTCTTCAACACCACCACTTAAGACAGATACCCCAAAGATCGGTTTTAAAGAGAGTTTTAACACTGTCCGCCGGAGCCGCTATCTGTTATTGATAGCCGCGATCGTCATGCTGACCATGATCGTCTCCACTTTGATCGACTTTCAGTACACAACGGTCGTGCATGAAAATATTCAGGGGAAACAGGACTTAACAGCATTTTTCGGCCTATTTAATGCCTGTCTAATGGTGTTTGCTTTTCTTTTAAACCTTCTCATGACCAGCCGTATCATTAAGAATTTTGGCATCAAAGTCACACTTCTGCTCTACCCCATCGTTTTATTCCTGGGCTCCATCGGCATCGGGATAGCTCCCCTTCTCGGCTTTGGGCTTTTTCTAAAAGGCAGCGACAAAAGCCTTTCCTACTCCCTCAATCAATCGGTGAGGGAGATACTCTATATCCCTCTGGATCCCGACATTAAAAACCGCGCGAAAGTTTTCATCGACACGTTCTTGAATCGTATGGGAAAAGCGATCGGATCTCTGATCCTTATGGCCCTGCTCCATTTCTCCCTGGGCTTGAACGCCATCAGCTTGATCTCCTGTATCTTGATCTTGGTTTGGATTCTCCTTAATCTAAAAGTCAGCCGTGAGTATGTGACCACGGTTAAGCAAAACATCAAGCTGAAATGGGGCCGTGCCGATAAGGCAGTCACGGATATTCTGGATATCGACCACACCAAACTGGTGTTTGATACTCTTGAGAGCAGAAATCGCAGCTCCGTCTTGTATGCCATGCATATGTACGATCTGCTTCAACAAGATAAATTGACCCCGGATATAAAAAGGCTTATCTCGCAAAAATCCGATGAACTGCAGGCTGTTTCCTTGAGTGATATGTTCAATGCTGAAGGCGCCACCTGGTTCCCAGAGATGGGAGATGAACTAAGTCAAGATGCCCTCCGATCCGATATCCAGGAGATCATGTCACTGGATGCTTACCAACAGGTGATGAAACTGCACGCTGAACATGTTATGGAAGCCAGCAAAAAGACCGAGATTGAAAAGATGGAGATTGCAAAAGCGGTCGGGATGATGGATACAGATGCTCGTATGCTGGAGATTCTCTCTCCCCTGATCTATGACGACTCTCCCGAAGTAGCCAGGTACGCAATCGAAAGCGCGGCTAAACTCAAAATAACAGAGCATATCCCTGCTATCATTCATAAACTGGGACATCCTTTGAACCAAGAAGACGCCGTCTCCGCCCTCAGCAAATTTGGGGAATCTGCCATCCCTACTTTAAAAAATTACTTGAGAGACAGCCATAAACCGATCGAATTGAAGCAGGCTCTAGTGACCGCTTTAGCCCGCATCGGAAGCCGCGATGCCACTGAAGTCCTGCTCAAAGAATTGGACAGAAAAACCAGTGGTTTGGATACGGAGATCATCGATGCACTCGATAAGATCCGTTCAGAAGATCCACATGCCCACATTTCCCAGAAAAGCATAAAAAGAAAAACCCTTTTGGTCATCAAATCCTATTGCCGGGATTTTTTAAAGTTGCAGGGCTTAAAGCCCGGTAAAAAAGAAGATGAGATCAGGATTCCACTTCAGAGACAGCAAACCGTTGATTTCATGAATATCTTCAAGCTGCTGGGATTGTTTTATTCTCACGAGGATATCCGAAAAGCCTACCAAAATTTGAAGACCGGAACTCCGGACTCAATGGCATATGCAGTCGAAATGATGGATAATACTCTCAAGAAGGACTTACGAGACTTGATCCTCCCGCTTATTGAAGACCTGTCGTCTTCTGAGAGGGAAAAAAAGTTCCGCCAGTTGATCAAAAGTCTCGATTGAATTTACTTGATATTGTTCCAACTTACAGAATATAATCACAATACAGATTAACCATGGCAAAGCTTTTCATCTATCCCAAAAAAGGCGATCCGTTTCACATCAAGATCGAAGATAAGCCCATGGCCCTCGGTCGTGCGGCGGAGAATGAGATCCCTGTCCCCGATCCATTCTGTTCGAGCAAGCACGCTCTGGTGTTTATCAAAGAAAACAAGGTCTTTATTCAGGACAATAACAGTAAAAATGGTGTTTTTGTTAATGGAAAGCGTATCCAAAACGAAACCGAATTAAAAAAAGGTGATGAGATCCTGATGGGATCCACCCGCATTGTGTATGACTTGAAGATCGATACCAAAGTCGAAGTGACGGATGAACCTTCCTCATCTGCCAACATCAACACCATCCTTCACTTAAAAGACGTCCTTAAGAAGCCCGATATCAACACCACGATCCGGGCTGACGCCAAGTCCTTGGATATCGATGTCATCAAATCCGAACACAAGGATTTCTCGGTCATAAGCGAAGTCAGCAAAGCGCTGATCCTTCACAAACCTTTAGACGAGCTTCTCGAACATATTATGGACCTCATCAGTGAAAGAATCGATATGGACCGCGGGATCCTCATGTTGAAAGAAGACGAACAGTTCATCCCCAAAGTCGTCCGGATCAATAACAAGCAGTTCATGAACCAGAAGATCCAAGTCAGCCAGAGTATCATCAACACGGCGGTTGAAAGGCATTCCTCCATCCTTATCTCGGATGTCCAGTCGGATGCACGCTTTCGCGCCCAAGACAGCATCCTGAAGCTCAATATCCAGTCAGCCATGTGCGTGCCCTTGTGGAACAATCGTGAGATCATCGGCATCATCTACTCGGACCGCATCTCCCTTAAGCAGCAATATACCGACGACGACCTCCGGCTGCTCACCCTGCTTTCCAACCTAGCGGCGGTCAAGATCGAAAACGCCATGCTTTTTGAGCAAGCTCTTGAGAAGGAGAAGATGGAAAAAGAGCTGTCTCTAGCCGCTCAGATCCAACAAGATCTTCTTCCCAAGGCCAGCCCGGACTGCAATAATTATGAGATTGTGGGCGTCAATCTCCCCTGTTATCAAGTCGGCGGCGATTACTATGATTATATCAATATCGATGAAGACCGCGTCGCTGTGGTTATAGCGGATGTCTCAGGGAAGGGTGTCAGCGCATCGCTGTTAATGGCCTCCCTGCGCGCTGCCCTGCATGCAGAGGTCAACCCGGATTATGACATAAAAAAAATGGCGGCTAAGCTTAATAATTTCGTTCACAGCAGCTCCTCCTCCAACAGTTTTATCAGTTTTTGTTACTGTGAGCTCAATAGACAGAACGGAGAGATCCGGTATATCAACTCCGGACACAACCCGCCGATCATCATTGACAAGAAAAAAGGAATTCAAAGGATGGAGACATGCGGCCTCTGTCTGGGCATGTTTCCCAAACAAGAATATGAGGCCAAAACTCTGGTATTAAATCCTGGAGATACGGCCCTTTTGTATACAGACGGATTTACAGAAAGCCGCAATCCCCAGAACGAAGAATTCTCCGAAGAAGGCCTCATCCGGATTCTTAAGAAAAGCATAAAACTCTCAGCAGGTGAGATAATTGCCAACATCTGTGAAGCCCTCAAAGACTTCACAGCCGGTACCGACCCCTTTGATGACATGACCCTTGTCGTCATCAAACGTACGGGCTGATCCCAATCCACCCCTGATTATCTTGGATAATTCACGAGTTCAAGTCGTTTTACGTTTCAGACAGAATCTGCTATTATCCCTAGCGCGAACAGCCTGGATTATTCACGGGCCGAGGTTGCACATGAGTTGTAGTGAACTACAGCGATGGGGCTACAACGAAGTCGATGTGTAGAGATCGACCCGCCCGTAGGGTAAAAAATAGTTCAGCCAACGTGATTTCAAGGAATAATGAGACAGGGCATGCAAAACATACAGAAAGGATTCGTTTTCTTTTGCCTCTGTTTTTTTGCGTCGTGGTTATCATCAAGTGCGTCTCAGGCTGAAAAACGACTCCCTTTTCCCTTAACTTCCTATCAACTTGATAACGGTCTTCAGGTCATTCTTTCCGAGGACCTTTCTCTTCCGCTCGTCACGGTAGCCGTTGGATATCGAGCAGGTCCCATAGATGATAAAGAGGGAAAATCCGGGCTGGCTTACCTTCTGGAAGGCTTGATGTTCTCCGGCTCAGCAAATGTAGGCCGGATGCAGCAATACAGCTTCATCCAAAGAATCGGCGGCCGTCTCAATGCAGTCACAGAGAGAGATCACACGCTTTTTTACCAGACGGTTCCCTCCAATCATCTTACCACCGTGCTATGGATGGAATCCGATCGTATGCTCTCTTTAGCTTTAACCACGCCCAACATAGAACGTGCTAAGATTTCGATGATCGAAGAATTGAACAACCTCAAGCTTACAAATCCATACTGGGAGGCCGAAGATCTATTCAACAGAATGGCCTATCCTGATTTCTTCTACAACAGCCCGGTACGAGGCCACAGCGATGATCTCAGGGAAATAACCCCGGAAGATGTGAGAAATTTCTATAGCATGTATTATCGACCCAACAATGCCGTCCTTTGTATCGTAGGAAACATCGATCTCCACAAAACCAGGGAATTGGTGAATAGGTACTTTCTAACCATTCCCAAAGGACCAGCTGTTCCCAACAGGCCGATGCCTTCAGAACAGACTATTGTGGAAAAGAGCAACAGCCTTGAAAGCTCATTGGCCAGCTCCCCGGGTTTCATGCTGGGGTATATCGCGCCCCCGCCCCGAAGCAGCGATTTTTATCCCTTAAGGCTTGTGGAGTATGTCCTTTTTAGAGGTAACAGCTCACGACTGTACAATAAGTTAATCAAGAAAGAAAGGGTTGCCTCGCAGCTCGAGGGAGGCATTGAAGTTCGAGGAGAACAAGCTGTTTTCAGGATATTCGTTCTCAATAACAACGAGTTTATGAAGGAAGAAAGCCGGAAAAACATATTGTCAGAGATCAACAAGCTCAGAACCACACGGATCTCCGAAGCAGAGCTTCAAAAAGCTAAAAACCGCCTTAAGATCGACTTTGTGAAACAGTATGCCACAGTCGCAGATCGAGCGATCTATCTGGCCCGGTCCTTTCTAGAGGATATTCCTCTCGCAGAACTCCATTTGGAATTGGAAAAATACATGGGTGTAACAGCAGCACGAATGACTTGGACCACAAATAAATATTTGAACGAGAATCAAGTCTTTGTCGATATCAAGATCAAATGAAGAGAGTCGGATTCTTTAAGCTGGTTCTCTTATTCATACTGCCTCTTGCGCTTTATTCCCAGGAACGATTCCGGAAAACGCCTCCTTATCCTGATCCTTTACCCAGACTTGAACTGCCCGAGATCGAATCCCATTCTCTCTCCAACGATCTCAGGCTTTATGTGGTTCACAGAGATGAACTTCCGGTCATTACGCTACGTTTGACCATTCTCTCGGGCGAGAGCGCTTCTCCTGATCCTCTGCCCGGATTGGCTACCTTCACTGCCAATATGCTTATGCGGGGAACCGGCAAGTACTCATCTTCCGATATCGAGGAAATCATCGATTCCTTCGGCGGAAATTTTTCCACAGACACGTTCCCGGACTATACCGTGCTCACCTTTTCTTTTTTGGAGGAATATCTGGACCAGGCGTTGGAGTTATTGAGCGACATGATCTTAAATCCCTCCTTTTCCCGCAGCG
>JAUWSR010000092.1 GCA_030609975.1 Acidobacteriota bacterium
GGATCACTTCCGCCGTGTCCCCACAGCTTCCCTTTTTTATCAAAGTCATAGCTGTTCCAGCAGAGTCCCCGGCCAAAATGCTGATCGGATAACATCAGTTTCACAGTTTCTTCTTTCAGTATGCGCACACCCTCGTACTCGCCGTTGTTCATATAAGCGGTCAAATAATGAGCATGCTGGTTGAGGCTAGTACGGACAAGTCCATCCGGATAATTCGGAAAACTGTAAAAACAGTGAGGGCGAAATGACCCTTTTTTCAGTGGGGAATCCTTGTCAAGCAGAGTACGCAGAATCCTCTCTGGATACCTTGCAGGAAGAGATTTAAGTGTCATGCGCTCTTCCGGCTTGAATTCTTCAGGAATGTAGGTGTAAGGAATGGAATGGTTTTTAATGTTGATGCCGCTCATGAACCAAGCGCTTTCATTCATTGCCAATGGTTTAAAGATGTGAGCTTTCGTGTACTCGTTGAACTTCACACCGCTGATTCTCTCAACGAGGTAGCCTTGAAGGCCAAATCCGACATTCGTGTATGCGCGCGGTTCGGCGGGGATCTCACCTTCTTCACCCGGCTTCCAAATATGAAAATTTTCCTCTTTATTGTAATACTCACCTCCAGGAGTGAAATACTCCTTGAGCCATGTTCCGAGTGATATCGCAGGATCGCCACAAGCATATGATTCATCGTAAGCAGGACCGTCTTTTATGGAAGACCGATGAGCGAGAAGCTGTCTGAATGTTATGGTTTTTTCAGGATAGCGGGGATGTTTGACAGTAAAGGGAAGATAATCATTCACATCATCATCAAGGTTGAAGAGTCCCTTTTCCCAGAGCTGCATCACGGCTGTTGCTGTGATTGTTTTGGAGATTGACCCTATGTTCTGGACTTTGTCCGGGTTCATTGGAATCTTATTTTCAATATCTGCCCAGCCGTAACCTTTGGACCAGATGACTTTGCCATCTTTTATGATGCAGGCTGCAACTCCTGCTAGCGGAGTGCTGCTTACCTTGTCTTTGAAGAATTCATCCAATGGGTTCTGATGTTTCGTTTTCACACAGCAAATCAAGATGCCTGCAATGAGAAGCAGACCGACAGCAAGAAAGCCCTTAGCTCTCATTGAGTCCCGTCTAACGATTTTATTCATGTTGACCTCCGTTTTTTATTGAATCCTTTGAGCAAGGAATACTTTCTTTAAAAAGAGGGTGTTTTTTCCTAACGAGCTCTTTTCTTCTCTGCATATTTATAGCAAGAAAACCCTGTCCATTCAATCCTAACGATGAATGATAATTTGAACAAAGCCAGACTAATCCTGCTAAGCAGAAGAAAATCGGGTTCGATTCGGAGTCGCTTTCATGGAATCGAAAATGTTGGCCTTCGAGTTTAATTTCCTGAATCCTTGACAACATTGACTCAGTTCGAAAGAATAAAATTACCATGATGATTCATTCGGGGCCACTCGTTCAGAGTGACATTTAATTCTGGGAGATGACCCTGAAAGCTAAAGTAACGTATCACTTCCTCAAAGTTAGGAAAAAGCCCTGGTACATATGGCTGTTGAGGCTTGTCTGGTTGACCTGGATCATCTTTTGGGTGGAAGTGGCTTGGGGTTCTTGGAAGGAACTAGAACCGAGAGCAGCCGTCATTTCCCCCGGCATTCTTGTGTTTAGCCTTGTGGCTGCAATTTTACTCTGGTTTTGGGGAGGAAGAAGACGCAACAAGTCAGCTCTTAGAAGAAAGACTGTTTCTGCTCCTAACGAAAACTGATACCATCTCGGCGTACGCAGATCAGCTTCTCAATTTTCTGAAAGAAAAGAAGGAATCTTGATATGACTCAAAAATTTGACACTATCATCATCGGCGCCGGTATTTCCGGGGTGGCCATTGCCTTTGAACTTTCAAAAAAGGGCTATAAGACACTAAACGTGGACAAGCTTCCTGCCGCAGGGCATGGTTCTACGGGCAACACCTGTGCCATTATTCGGACACACTATTCTACCCTGGAGGGCACCGCTATCTCCTATGAAAGCTATTTTTATTGGAAAGATTGGGAGAATTATATAGAAATCAAAGACGAGAGGGGATTGGCTAAGTTTTATAATATCGGTTCAGTGGTCGTAAATTCCAAACAACACGAAATAGAAAGATACATGAAGATACACGATGAGCTTAAAATCCCTTACGAAATCTGGGAGCCGGAAAGACTGCTTAGAAGAATGCCCCACTTTACAGATGACTCCTTTTACCCGCCCAAACGACCGGAAGACCCTTCCTTCAGCGATCCACCAACGGATAAAATCGGTCCTGTCGTCTTTTTCTATCCCAACAACGGATACATTAATGACCCTATACTTTCCGTTCATAATATCCAACGAGCTGCCGAATCCAAGGGAGGCAAATTTTTATTCAACTCTGAAGTTGTTGAGATCAGAAGATATAAGGGAAGAGTCAACGGTGTGGCACTAAAAGATGGACGGAAGTTTGATGCACCGGTTGTGGTTAACGCTGCCGGACCCCATTCCTTTATCATCAACCGGATGGCGGGCATCGAGGACAGAATGAAAATCAAAACCCGACCACTACGCCATGAGGTGCATTTTGTTCCGTCGCCTCCTGAATTCAGTTACGAAAAGGACGGATTGTGTGTTGGAGACCGCGATGCAGGCGGCTACCACCGGCCAGAGACGGGAAACCTGATCCTGGTCGGCAGTGAAGACCCGGTTTGTGATGAAAAGGACTGGGTCGATAACCCCGACAATTTCAACCGGGATGTAACCACGAGACAGTGGGAAGCCCAGGTTTATCGTCTGGCCAAGAGGATTCCATCGCTGCCGATTCCCCGCCGACCGAAAGGGATTGTGGATCTCTACGATGTAACGGATGATTGGATTCCCATTTACGATAAATCCGATCTTCCGGGGTATTACGTTGCCATAGGCACTAGCGGGAATCAGTACAAAAACGGGCCGGTGATCGGCCAACTGCTCGCGGAAATTATCGAGGCCTGCGAAAAAGGCCACGATCACGACAAATACCCGGTCCAGGTAAGACTGCGGAATATTAACTTCAAACTGAACACCGGAATTTTTTCACGGAACCGGAAAGTCATTAAAGACAGCAGCTTTTCTGTTTTAGGCTAATAAATGACCTTCCCATTTGAGCGGAATCACTCATATGGAAGCGGTCGAAAGAGAAAAACGACAAATCAATAGGTAATTCCAAAATATAATGAAGAAAAAAAAGATTAAAATGAAACAGGAAAGCTGGTGGCTTTTGATTAATAACGATCATTAATGTTCTTGCTCCGGACTAGCTATCTGTCTGTCAGATGCGCACAACATCATGAATTTTAGCTTGGATTTCCTCTGACAATGGTTCCGGTTTGTGGGAGGCTATAATATCTTCGATTTTTTCTGAAGCTCTTTCTGCAAGGGTTTTACTACCCTCTCCTGCCCATTTTTCATAGTTTTTTTGATCGATGAGATCTGGAGTCCATAATTTTCGGAAGTGATTGAAGGTATGGGCATCATCCAGGAATTGTCCATCCGGTCCCTTTTGATCAATAAGATCTAGAGCGAGTGTTTCATCCGATATCTCCACACCCCCCAGTGCATGCTGTATCCAGCCTATAAGCTCGTTGCAGGTCGCCAGCTGGACCAATGAGCCGATGAGACCGGCTTCGAGAAATCCCAGATCATGAATGATATTTCCTCCATTGAGCGTGGCGAGCAGGAGTGAAATCGCGGCTTCTGTACCTGCCTGCTGATCTACGGTTTTTGAGTCGCTGAATCCCCCATAGTCAAACATCGGTAATCCGAAATAATGGGCCATGGCGGCCAAGACACCTTTATCATCTGCAGTGAAATAGACATAGCTAGCTGTCTTCATGTTGATGGCACGGGCTCCCCAGCCCGGCATGGCAAAAGGCGCTCCCTCGCGCACCAGCTGGGATAGGACAAGTCCTCCAAGAACGCCGGCTATAGTCGAGGCAACGGCTCCAGCGAGAGTAACGGGCGCTGTCAATCCTGCTGATACGATCGGGATATAGAGTGAAGGCAGTCCGCTTTTGGCGAGAAAAATGAGTTTTTGGAGAGCTTCTTGATTATGGCGAAGTCCGGTGGTGACATTGATGTAGCAGGTGACAAACGGATTTTGCTGGAGAGCATCTTGCCCCCCGGCGACCAACTCTGCCATTTTGACACATTTTTCTAGGCTGTCTTGGTCATGGGTAACGATGATTATGGGCTTGGTTGTGTTGTTGAGCATGACTTCCATTTGGAATAAATCATAGGAATGACGGTCGACATTGGATGGCAGGAAAAATGACATCACAAAATCGATGTTTTCCAGAGCATCGCTCAAGATAACAGCCTCTTTCACATCATTTAAGACAGCAGGGCGATATGTGTTTGTTCGATGGTCCACAATGCTGAGGCAATCGGATCCTGTGCCGTAGAAACATCGATGCCCTTCCACAGGCATGACAGGTGCTCCAAGTCTATTGTACAGGGTGAATCTGCTGGGGACGGTGCGTAAGGCTTTTTCAACAAGACCCGAGGGAATCCGGACTCTATCACCATCCAAAACCCGAGCTCCTGCTTTTTTTAGGGTGGTGATGGCTTCCTCTTCATGAAGCCGAAGGCCAGTTCGTTCCAGTATCTCTAGACTGGCCCAATAGATTTTTTGACACTGCTCCTCAGAAATACGTGCAAACTGGGCACCACCAAAACTCCGATCGTTCACTCTGAAGCCCCTCATAATTTTCTCCTTTTGATGGATTGAATGGAGATAATATATATAAATAATCAATCTTGTGTCAATTTGAATACTTCAAATAGATAGCATCGCCGTCAAATAATTATTTTGTACATATGCGAACATTCTGTATATAATACATGGCTCTCTGGCGGGAATATGGGGTTTTTTTGTGGATAAAATAGCATATGCAAACATACACGGTTGTAATTGAATAACAAATTATGCATAACCTGGATTGTTGTCCTGCCTTCGGCCAGTTAACGGAAATACCGGTAGTTTTTTGAATAGTTTGGATAAAAGAGGTATTTAAATGAGGAGGGAAAAGTGGCGATACTAGAATTTATTGCAACAGGAGTTGAAAAAGGCGATGAAACTTCGGTCGCTGAATTGACTCAGAAGGCCATCGTTGAAGGAATTGCGGCAACAGACATCTTGGATAAGGGGCTCGTCGCGGGGATGAATGTCATCGGTGAAAAATTTAAGAATGGAGAAGTCTTCATTCCCGAAGTGCTCATCTCAGCCAAAGCCATGAAAGCTGGAATGTCTCATGTACGGCCCCTTTTGGCTGGGGCCAACATAGAATCCAAAGGAAAGATTGTCATCGGCACGGTGAAGGGAGATCTACATGATATCGGAAAAAATATCGTGGGTATGCTTCTGGAAGGTGCAGGATACGAAATCACTGACCTTGGCACAGATGTCTCCGTCGAGCAGTTTATGGATGTTGCTCAAAATGAGGGAGCAAATATCATCGGGATGTCAGCCCTTCTGACCACCACCATGACCTACATGAAAGAAGTCATCCAAGCTTTTAAAGATTCCAGTATGAAGGACAATGTGAAAATCATCATCGGCGGCGCGCCCATCACATCTACTTATGCCGATGAGATCAAAGCTGACGGCTATGCTCCCGATGCGGCAACGGCTGTTGATCTCGTCAAAGATCTACTGGGTGCCTGAGAAAGCTGCCATTATGGGAAAATTATGATCTTTTTTAGAAGAAATTCACAGATTAATAATGATTTAGATACTGAGGTAAAAAACTGAGAGACAAGATTAATTGTGGTCATTTTAGACTGATTTCGTTTGTCCATCGGGACAATTCGGAATATAGGAGGCATGGCAGATGCGAAAAGAAGAAATAATAATAGGCAGGCCCTTGGCAGGTATTGTTTTTGTAATCAGTCTTTTCTTATTGTTTCCTGCTCTAAACACTGCTCGTGATACCCAAACCCTCCAATCAAAAGTTGATGAGTATATTAACAGAAAGATGGAAAAGTTCAGCGGCTCTATTCTCATCGCTCGGAAGGGAAAAGTCCTGGTCAGCAAAGGTTATGGAATGGCCAATTTTGAGCATGACATTCCCAATACTCCCCAAACAAAATTCCGTATCGGCTCAGTCACGAAACAATTTACAGCCACAGCGATTATGCAGCTACAGGAGAAAGGATTATTGAATGTTGATGATCCTTTAAAGAAGTACATCGAGGATTACCCGAACGGAGAAAAGATCACTCTCCATCACCTATTGACCCATACCTCGGGGATAGTTAATGTATCCAGCATTCCCGAACACAGGATGAACTTAATGTTTCCCACTCCTGTCGAAAAAACCATTCTCCTATTTAAAGATAAGCCTTTGGAGTTTCCTCCCGGCGAAAAATTCAAATACTGCAATTCCGGATATCACTTGCTCGGTTATATCATCGAAAAAGTCACGGGAAAATCATACGAGGAGTTTCTCGAAGAAAACATTTTCCAACCACTCAATATGATGAATTCCGGGTTTGACCGCAACAGGACCATCCTCAAAAACCGAGCTTCGGGCTATGCCCATGATGATAACAATGTTCTTATCAACGCCCCCTACATTAACGCTCCAGTGACCTTTTCGGCGGGTGGATTATATTCAACTGTTGAAGACATGTACATCTGGGACCGGGCCCTTTACACAGAAAAGATTTTGAAAAAGAGCTCGTTTGATAAGATGTTCACTCCTTTCAAAGGAAATTACGGCTACGGGTGGCGGATCGATAAAATTCTCAATCACGAGTGCATTCACCATGCTGGAGGCCATTACGGCTTTCAGGCTAATATTGCCAGATATGTCGATGACGATGTCTGTGTCATCATCCTAAGTAACATGGTGCCCATAAGAACAAGGATCCTCCTTAAGGATCTAACAGCTTTAGTATTCGGGGAAAAAGATGAACAGCTGGAGGACTGAATGGATTATAAGAAAGCTAAATTTGTGTGGGATCCGAATGAACGATGGCCGGTACTTAAAGAACTAGAAGCTGGAGAAAAACGGACATTCGATTTTGGTGAAGCCGTTGGTCTGATCGCCTTCGGATTCTGGTGGCCGGGTATTCGGAAAGGACATCAATGGCACATGACAACCTACGATTTTCCCGTGCGTTTAAAATTCATCTATGATCGCAAAGCGCCTAAAGGTAGGGAAAATGAATGGAATGACTGGAATCTTCCGGAATGGATTAAATGTGCGAAGGAATTAGAGGAGGAGGGGGTTCGGGCCATCGTATGTGGGTGTGGTTTGGCGGGAACGATGCAGAAAGAGCTGTCCGATGCCGTGGAGGTCCCAGTTTTTACATCAACTCTGTTATTTGTTCCCCTTATTTCCAGAACCCTGAAAAAAAACCAAAAGGTTGGCATTCTAACCGTAAGTTCTGAGGCTCTGACTCGTTGGGATCACAAACTTCTGAGAGAATGTGGTGTAGATAAAACTATCCCGATCGTCATCGCCGGCATGACAGAATCTGAGTATTGTGATGTGTGGTGGTCCCAGTTAGACCTGGATTTTGATCCGGAGAAGGTGCAGAGTTCGATAGCCAATGTTGCAAAAAAAATGATCTCAGATAATCCTGAGATCGGAGCCCTCGTGTGTGAATGCACCGACATGACACCATTCTTACATGCGATAAGACATGCCACTGATTTACCTGTTTTTGATGCGGTTGATATGGTTAGATATGTGTATAATATCGTGAAGTATTAAAAAGAAATACTTCTATGAAAGGAAGACACTCATGAAAAGATTGAATGCTCTAAAATTTATTATTGCCGCTTCCCTAGGATTCTTCTTTTTGGGTGCAGAGATAATCCATCCTCAAGTACGAGGAAAGGAACTGTATGACCTGATGTGGAAAGGGCCGCTGGTTAAGATAGAAGGTATGACTGAGATCATCTGGCTCCCCGACGGATCAGGCTATATCGAAACCGAATGGGATAAAAACAAAAAGGTTACCGCTTTCTATAAGGTCGATCCAAAAACTGGAACGCGTTCACTCCTGTTTAATGAAGAATCAACGTCCCGGATCATTACCGAGTACAAGCGATTGACTGGAAAAGAAGTTAAACAGCTCCCCTTTAAAAAAATTTCTTTTGAACTCGATGGCAACGCCATCACTTTTAAAGTGAAAAAGAAGATGTTTCTGTATGATTTTGAGAGACAGAAACTTCGTGAGATCAGGAAACCCCAAATCAAAAGACAGAGTATTGTCAATTTATCGGTTTTAAGAAATCTGGCGCATACTCTTTGGAAAGGAGTAACATCACCAGATTTTCAGCATGTGGCTTACATGAAAGATTATGAGATCTTCCTGTTCAACACGGATACAGGAAAAGAAGAGCAACTGACTTTTAACCGAAGCCAACAGAGTGATATTGGAAAACTGGATGGATCCATATACCCGGAAAACTTCTGGTGGTCCTCAGATGGAAAGAAGCTGGCCTACGTCGAAGTTGATTACCGAGCTGTCTATAAGTATCCAATCCTCAAAGAGCTCAAACCCAAGGCCAAAATTGAGTATTCTGCTCGACCTTTTTCAGGTGATCCTCTCCCGATTGTGAAAATGTTCATCATTGATGTTGCATCTAAGGAGAAGCTGGAGATCCCCACAGGCAGCAAGGGAAATGAATATGTTACTTTTTTAGAATGGCGGATGGACGGCAGCGAAGTCGTCTTCGTCAGAATCAACCGATGGCAGAACAGGTTGGATCTTCTGGCTGGGAGCACCGAAACAGGCTCAGTCCGAACAATCCTTGTCGAAGAAGAAGAGGCTTACCTCTCGCCTGGCCTGGAATCGAACTTTCGTCAGCTTGCCGATGGCAAGCATTTTCTATGGGGCTCAGAACGCAGCGGTTGGCGCCACCTCTACATGTGTGACTTTCAGGGAAATCATGTCAAGCCGATAACAGAAGGGGATTGGGAGGTCGGACGTGTCGTTCATGTCGATGATAAGGACGGATGGATCTATTTTACAGGATATGGAAATTATGGTTTTGACCAGTACAGCTACAGGATTAAATTTGATGGTAAGAGCATGACAAAACTCACAGAGAAGTCAGGATTTCATAGAATATCGGTTGATCCAACCGGAAAATATATCGTTGATGACTACTCTTCCTTGGAGACTCCGAGGACGGTAAATATGCTCAGTTCTTCTGGAAAGTTTCTTCGTAACTTGGCGTCGACCAATATCGATCGGATCAGAGAGCTCGGGCTTCGCGAGCCTGAGTTGGTCGCAGTGAAAGCAGCCGACAACGCAACAGGTATCCATGGTCTCCTTTTTAAGCCAGCGGATTTTGATCCCGATAAGACATACCCCCTGATTGTCCAGGTCTATGGAGGACCTCATACCCGAATGAACCGCAATATCTACCAAACCTCCAGCATTCTGGCGCGTTTGGCTCAACTGGGCTTTGTCGTCTGGAGGCTGGACAACAGGAGTACTACCAACAGGGGTAAGAAATTTCAGGTTGTGAATTACCTGAAGATGGGGCAGCTGGAAGTGGATGACCAGGCTACCGGTGTGAAGCAGATCACCGAGAGGCCGTACATAGATGGATCTCACGTTGGTGTTTACGGCGGATCTTACGGTGGCTACATGACTCTGATGGCGCTCTTCCGGTATCCCGACCTGTACCACGTGGGTGTTGCCGGTGCTGCGCCCGTAGACTTTTATAACACGATGGCTCAGTACACCGAAAGGCATATGAGGACACCGGATGCAAACCCGGATGGTTACATTAAAGGCTCTGCAATCCATCATGCAAAGCATTTAAAGGGGAAGCTGCTCATCTGGTTCGGAACCAGAGACATCAATGTCTATCCTCAGCACTCTATCCGTCTTATCGACCGACTCATCCAAGAAAACAAAGTGTTCGATGTCATGATCTATCCCGACGAGCCACACGTTCCCAGAGGAAAACGTCGTCAATACCTGCAAAGAATGATAGCTCGGTATTTTGTCGAGCACCTGAAACCGGAGAATTGGGAAAAGACCTTAAACTCTGTCTGGTGAGATAAACAAATGGATCTGTGCTCAGCTCCCCCAAACCTGCTTGTAGATCCGCAACCAGTTACCGCCCAGTAGTGCATGGAGTTCCTTCTCCGTCCATCCTCGTTCCTTAAGGCCGCGCACGAGATTGGGAAGCTTCGAGATATTTTCAAAATCTTTAACGATTGACCGCAGTCCGGTTGGCATAACATCATCTGGAAAGGCCCAGGAGTCATCTGGATCGAGTTTGCGTGTCTCGCCCCAACCCCAGACGAAATCCGGACCCAGGCCGACGCGCTCGAATCCCAGCAGTCTCTTCGCATGATCGTCGTGATCCAGGTGCTCGCTCAGCGTTGCCTGCCGATCCTTTTTGCCGCGAGTTTTTTCATTGTGAGTATGGTAGGCGCTGATTGCCGTGATGCCAATGACCCCTCCGGTGCGCGCGATCGCTTCAGCCAGGCGATCCGAAATGTTGCGCCTATTGGGGTTGAGCGCAGCGAAGTTGGTATGCGTGCACACTACCGGCACACCGGAGGACATCTCAATGGCATCGAGGCTGGTACGCTCACTAGTATGACCCCCGACATCGAGGATAATCTGATTCTTATGGATCAATTCGACCAACCGTCGGCCCGCTCGCGTGAGCGGCGCCTCATGATTGAGGCAACCACTGCCGAACACGTTGGTCGTGTTATAGCAAAGCCCTTGTATGCCCACGCCGAGGCCCTTGAATGCACGGACAGCCTGCGCCATGTTAGTAAAGCTGGCAAGGTTGCGTGCATACAGGGCCTTCTCGAAATAATTCGCTGCCTGTGAGCCCATGATGAAGGACAGTTTGCCGTCATCGCGGGCCCGGAGGATTTCACCCACGGTCTTGGCGATGACAAGCTCTTTGCGATGTTTATAAGCAAAGCCGTAAAGATCGGCTATGCCATCCAGATTGCCGATGCTCTTGTGGACGCAATCGACTCCACCAGCACGTAATTGCTTCAGAAACTCCTCGTTTACGACGGACGTATCCAAACCGTCGATCACTAGCTTCCGGCACCCATCGGCGGAGGACGCTCGCATATCCAGACTTAGGCCACCAAGTGCGCCAACGCAAATCGCTGATTGAATGAACGCTCTGCGCGATAAACCGATGCGTCTGATGTCATCTAATCTTTTTTCAACCATTGTGCTCGCTCCTTTCGATACAATATTAGCTTAAGTTAAAACAATGAAATGTCAACTCCTGCCTACATTTTTAACGCAGGCCTGCTCGCTCTTCATCCTGAGCCCAACTTACAGTGCGGTCGGGCTTGTAAGATCTCTCTGAATGACCCGAATCCATCCTTGCCAACTAC
>JAUWSR010000009.1 GCA_030609975.1 Acidobacteriota bacterium
CCAAAATCAAGGCCATTCGGGATTATTCATAAAAGCTGCCAACACTTGTATTGCCTAAAATCCCTTTTTCTAATGTTGGCATCTTTTACCCTACGGGCGAACCAATCTCAGCACATCGACTGCGTTGCGGTCCATTCGATGTAGTTGACTACACCTCATGTGCCGCTTCCTTGTCGCTGCACTAATCTCGGCCCGTGAATAATCCATCTTTCACCTGAATTATCCTACTGCCGACACATCTGATATGGGAATCTCAAAATCTAAATGTCGACAGTCTTTACCCTTCGGGCGAGCTGTCTTTTATTTTTGGTTTTCGATTTTCCTGACAAGAAACATTCTCTGCCAGGCTGTAAAATTGGATATCACTGCGATAAAGATCAGTATTCCGACCATGAGGGGATTGAAGATCTTGAAAGCGTAACCGAGGACACCTCCCAGCATCAACAATGCCATTCGTTCCGCCCGCTGCATAAATCCTACCTTACACTCGATACCCAGGCCCTCGGCCCGAGCCCGTGTGTAGCTGACCATAGTGGAACCCAGGAAAGCGAAAAATGTGATCCACATAGCCCAATGGTCTCGGAAATAATAGGCGAGGCCCAGATATATAAAAAACTCAGAGTATCTGTCCAGTGTTGAATCAAAAATGGCTCCGAACATGCTCATCTGCTGTCTATGTTTGGCCACCTTGCCATCCAATAGGTCCAGAGATCCACAAATGAAGATCAAAACGGCCGCCCAAATGGGTTCGTTCAGCGCAAATAACGCTCCGGCGGCCATCCCTGCGAACAGTGCCAAAAGAGTAATGGTGTTGGGTGAGACATTCCAGCGAGCGACTGCGGCCGCCGAGGCATCAGCTATAGCGAGAGCCCAGGAGATCAATCTTTTGGGTAAAATTCTTCTATTTGATTCAGTCGACATGACGATCGTTCCCTAAAACTTTTCTTTGTTATCTAAAAAGGACTAACCTGAATTAATCGGGCCAAGTTTATTTTCCTTTCTAAGAATTAAAACGTACTCTAATATGAAACACCCCGGAAGTCAACTTGACCACATTGACTTCATCCCTAGCTAATGCTATACCTTTTTGGGTCTTAGATTGGTGGGAAACCCAAGGAAGGAAGTATGAAATAGAGGTTATTATGAAATATCATACAAAATATAGGCTGGCTGTCCTTTTGATGATCTCGATGGGTTCTGCCGGTATCTTGTTTTCCCAGGATAAGTCAATCCAGCACAAGCCTGAATCGGCGATTTTCGATGAGAAAATTCCGGTCGATCCGAAGGTTATAACGGGTGCGCTTGAAAATGGCCTTCGTTATGTCATCCGAGAGAACAGCCAGCCTAAGAATCGAGCAGAGCTGCGACTCGTTATCAATGCCGGATCCGTGCTCGAAGAGGACAATCAACAGGGCTTGGCCCACTTTTTAGAACACATGGCGTTCAACGGATCCAAACATTTTAACAAACAGGAATTGATCCAGTTTATGGAGTCCATAGGTATGCGCTTTGGCCCGGATCTTAATGCTATGACCAGTTTTGATGAAACCATCTTCATGTTGACCATTCCCACGGAATCGGAGAAAACCATGGCGACCGCCTTCCAGATCCTCGAGGACTGGGCCCATGGCTTGACCTTGGAAGACGAGGAGATCGAGAAAGAGCGGGGAGTCATCATCGAGGAATGGCGTTTAGGGCGTGGTGCTCAGGGCCGGATGATGGATAAGCAGTTTCCCATTCTCTTCCATGGATCGCGCTATGCAGAACGGATGCCCATCGGTAAAAAAGAGATCATAGAAAATTTTGATCCTGCCGAACTGAAACGCTTCTATCACGATTGGTACCGTCCTGACCTTATGGCGGTTATAGCCGTGGGTGATTTTGATGGTGCTGCCGTAGAATCTCTGGTGAAAAAATATTTCAGTGGGATTCCCCTTCCTGAATATCCCAAGCCCCGTCCTGTTTATCCCGTTCCCGACCATGAGGAGACCCTTTATGCCATAGCGACAGACAAGGAAAACACACGATCCTCAGTCTCTGTTTATCACAAGCATCCTCTCAGAGAGCAGGATACGGTTGGCTCATATCGCCGAATGCTCGTGGAGAACATGTATAACGGCATGCTCAACCGCAGATTTGCTGAGTTGACCCAGGATCCCGCCGCTCCTTTTCTCATGGCGTTTTCAAGTAAAGGCCTCTTTATCCGTTCGAAAGAATTCTATGGTTTGACAGCCCTGGTCAAAGAAGGAGGGCTTGAGAATGGTCTTGAAGCCTTGTTCCTGGAATCGGAACGAGTGGACCGTTTCGGTTTCACTCAGTCTGAACTCGACCGACAGAAAGCCGACATTCTACGCTCTGTAGAGAGGGTCTACACCGAGCGAGAGAATACACGCTCCAGTATGCTTGCGTCAGAATATACACGGCATATTCTCCAAGGTGAACCCATACCAGGCATTGCTTATGAATTCGAGCTTCACAATCGTTTTGTACCGGAGATCCAACTGGAGGAGATCGATCGACTTGGGAAAGAGTGGATCACAGATCGTAATCGTGTGGTCTTGATAAACGCCCCTGAGAAAGAAGGTGCCCAGGTGCCGACTGAGGAAGAGCTGCTGGCCGTCATGAATTCAGCGAAGGATCAAGAGCTTACGCCCTATGAGGATGAGGTTGCCGATGTCCCCTTATTGGTTGATATCCCGGAACCAGGTGAAATCGTAGAGAGAACAGGCATAGAAGATATGGAGATCACGGAATGGACCCTGTCCAACGGGATCCGGGTGATCCTCAAGCCCACAGACTTTAAAGAAGACGAGATCCTGTTGCGGGCAACCAGTCCGGGAGGCACATCGCTGGCCAGCGATGACAATTACATCGCGGCCAGTTCAGCAGCGCAGGTTATCGGAGCGGGAGGACTGGGTGAGTTTACGGCCATAGAAGTGGGGAAGAAGCTGTCCGGCAAAATGGCCAATGTCAGACCTTATATTGGGTCTCTCACAGAGGGCTTGATGGGAAGCGCTTCGCCTCAGGATCTGGAAACCTTGTTTCAGCTCATCTATCTGACTTTTGCGGCTCCGCGTGCCGACGCTACCACCTTTGAAGTCATCAAAACCCAACGAAAAGAACACGTGAAAAACCGAATCTCCAGTCCGACGGTGGTATTTTCTGATACCTTAAGTTCTGTGCTCGGACAGAACCATCCCCGCACCCGGCCTCTAACCCTCGAAAGCATCGAGGCGATGGATCTTGAGAAATCCTTAGCTTTTTATAAAGATCGGTTTGCTGACGCCGGCGATTTTATTTTTCTCTTTGTTGGAAACATCGATTTTGAGACCATGGAGCCGCTCGTAAAGCGCTATCTTGGTTCTTTGCCCACATTTGGTCGGAAGGAGAGCTGGAAGGACATCGGGTTGCATCCTCCCAAAGGGGTAATCAAAAAGAGCGTGTTTAAAGGCTTGGAACCGCAAAGCCAGGTAGCTATCGTGTTTACCGGTCCTTTTGTTTATAGCCAAGACGAGCGCACGGCCCTCCGAGGGATGACCATGGCCTTTCAGACACGTCTTCGCGAGATGTTGAGAGAGGAATTGGGAGGCACCTATGGTGTCAGAGTAAACTCTACCTATGCCAAGATTCCCAATGAGGAGTACAGTCTCTCGATCAGTTTTGGTACCGATCCGGAAAGAGTTGAAGAAATGATCACGGCTGTTTTTGCTGAGATCAAGGGCCTCCAGACCAAGGGCTTGGGCGCCAATGAAGTCCAAGACATAAAAGAGGCTTTTCTAAGGGAGTATGAAACCCAATCCCAACAGAATGCCTGGATCCTAACCCAGTTGGAGCATAAGTACCGTTTAGGTGAGGACCCGTTGAGTATTCTTCTCTATGAAGAATCCATCAACAAATTGAATTCCGAGATCCTCCAGAAAGCGGCCAACCTCTATCTCGACCTGGAGAATTATGTGCAGGTGGTTCTTATGCCAGAGCACAAGATCTGTCTGACAGAGGGGAATAGCTCCATATCGGTGTGCGGCAGAAACAGAGACCCTGTGTATTCGTTCATGTAGCGCGGTTCCGTGTTCAGCTCTATATAGGTCATTTTCCCTGCGATCTCTTTCACAAAAGTTCTATTTTTATGCGATAGAAGCATCAGGTATGCGCCTGTAAGTGAACTGTTTCCCAGGTAGAAAAAACGATCTCTGGGCAGATCAGGCACAAGCCCGATACGGATGGCATTTTCGATGTTGAGATGCCGCCCAAATCCTCCGGCGATGTAAATAGCGTCGATATCCTTTGGCTCAAGCCCTACATTTTTTAGCAGCAGCAAGCAGGCAGAATAGACGGCTCCCTTGGTTCGGATCAGATTGGCAATATCTTTTTCGGTCAGGAGCATGTCTTTTCCCCAAAAACTTTTTTGCTCCGATTCCACCAGGAAGGCAACGCCATCCTCGTTCTCGACAAGCTTGTCTGTGGCTTTGTTCGTGAATTTTCCCTGCCGGTCGATAAAACCATGGATAAACAGCTCGGACATAAGATCGACAAGTCCGGAGCCACAGATACCCTGGGGGGCAGTGTCTCCGATGACCGAATACAAAAAGTTGTCGTGGTTATCCAGTTTTATACGTTCAATGGCTCCTTGTCTAGCCGGCATCCCGCAGGCCGTGCCGCTGCCTTCGAAGGCAGGGCCGGCTGAGCAGGCGCAGGTCATCAGCCAGTCCTGATTTCCCACCACGAGTTCGCCATTGGTGCCGGCATCGATAAAAAGTGAAACCTTCTCAGAGGAAAGCAGAGGGGTGCACAGGATTCCGGCTGTGATATCACCGCCCACGTAGCTCCCCACTGCCGGTGCAAAATGAATACCGGCCTCAGGATGAATCTTGATCCCAACATCTTTGGCAACAAATGGAGGCAGTTCGTTAAAAGTGGGAACATAGGGCTCTTCCCGGATGAAGCGGGGCTCCAGGCCGAGCAGGAGGTGGATCATGGTCGTGTTGCCGGCAAAAACAGCGCAGCAGATCTCTGAAGCCGAAAGTTCCACAACACTTGCCGCTTTCTCAATGAGGTTATTTATAGTTTTAAGGATGAGGCTTTGGAGCTCCTTCAACCCCCCGGATTTTTGGGCATAGTTGATCCGGGAGATGATATCATGGCCGCATTTGATCTGCTGGTTCAAACCAGACGTGGTGGCTTGGATTTTCCCTGTTTCAAGATCGACCAAGCTGCAGGCAACAGTCGAGGTTCCGATGTCACAGGCTGCTCCCCACAATCTTTTTGCCGCGTTCTTGGGATAAACTTCCAAGACCCTCAACCGGTGGGGCTCTGACTCGCATACGACTTCGACATTTCCTGCTTGAGCCCGGACAGAATGCGCTAGACTCTGCAGAGCTGTGAAAGAACAGCGGATATCCTTCATTCCTGTCTTTTTGTTTAGCTCGCGTTTCAAACGTTTGAGGTCGCTGTAATTGTCTTCCAGGGTAGGATCGGGAAGACAGACCTTGACAAATTTTATATCTGGAGAGATCTCAAAAAAGCCCGATATCTGGTCCCTGCTGTTCTCAAAAAAATCAGAGGTGACCACGCTTTTAATGGGAAGTTCTTTAAAGCGGGGCAGCAGCACTGTGAGGTCAGCCGTGATCTGCGTTTGGCAGGCAAGTGTATATCCCTGGGTGACAAGTTTTTTGGAGAGAGAAGCTGAAGGCTTAGCTGTGTAAGGGCCTTCCAGGACCTGAACAATGCACTCTCCGCAGGCGCCTTCACTACCGCAGGGTGTTTTGAGCGGCAGCCTGCCGAGTTTGGCGGCTTCCCAAAGAGTTGTCTTTTCAGGGACTTTGACCGTGATATCAAAAGGTAAAAAAGTGACATGGAATATTTGAGTTCCCAAAGTATTTCCTTATGTCAATTCTACACTTTTTATGAAAGAAGGAATATCCGAAGCTTCTTGACAGCCCACGATCACCTCCCATCCGGGCAGGCTTTCTTCCAGGTCGCCACTGATCTGGGCGACAAGCCCCGGGATAATGATCTTGCGGGTTTTGACCTGTTGTTCAAACTGGATATCTTTTATAAACTTGGCGATCTTCTCGCCATCGAATTTGCCTGCTGCCCAGGCGGTCAAGACCGACTGCCCCTCGGCATCGGTAACGACCAGATGGGCGGACACCCCCGAATTTTCGATCTCCCCCGAAACCATAAAGTAGGTGAGTGAAAAGTTGGTGGTAACGAATACGGGTGAATCCGGTGTAGGGTCTCCGATGGCATAAACCTTGGGATCCACTTGGATGGGTTTTTGAGGATCGGTGTAGATGGTCTGCCGCAGCGTAAAAAGGGTGTAGAGCAAAGCCTGGTCATATTCCGGTAAAACTACGATCGAACCGTATTTACAGATCTGCAGCGATGCTTCCGCCAAGATCTCGACAGGGGTTGCCCCCTTGATGCGGGTCAATAGGGGATAGCCAAAAGGCTTGAAGTTCTGCTGCAGAGCGCTTCGCCGCAGGAGGGTGTTGTGCTGCAGCTTCTTTCCAAAACCAGCCGCTTCCAAATTGAGGATCAGAGCGTTCAGGTCCGCTGTAACAGCTGCATTTGATCGGGCCTCCAGGTCTTCAAAGGAACGGGCTGTCAGGACGAGGCTGGCCTCGAAGGTTTTAGCCAGGGAATAGATCTTCTCGGCAGGTTTCGCCTCACAATAAATCGCAGGCCGGTTCTCCTTCAAGATTTCCAGGCCTTGTTTCAGGACTGTTAAATCCTGACAGTTCAAGATAACTCCTTTGGTGGAAAGCTCCTTGATCACGGTGAGGGTATCCAGGAATACCTCTCCATTCTCTGAATCAAACGTGACAAAAAAGAGGTCGGCTGTCAGCTGCTCCCCCACGCGTTCTACCGTGAGGTTTTCCATAGCTTGGATCTTGACCCGGTTGCTCTCAGTCCCATCTGAAGACCGCAGCTCTATGGCGATACCGGTTTGGTGGAAAAAGGTTTTTTCATGCCGGAACATGACCGTCTCATTTCCCACTTCCAGGGCATTGGCTCCACCGATCTTGACCAAACGGATGGGAGGTGTGCCGGCGGCTCCCAGGGTGGCTTTAGCTTCGTCGGATGCGTGTGGACACTCGCTCAGCTCGGCCTTTTTTTGGGCCAGCTTCATGGCAAAGGCCAAACAGGTGGGGACAGCACAATCACCGCAGTTGGTCTTAGGCAGGAGTTTAAAGATGTCCAATCCGGATAGGGCCATGGCTATTCTCCTCCTTCGGCGGCAAAGATCTCTGCGATCTTGCTCTTGATGATCTCGACGGATTGGGGGTGGTACAGGATCAAAAGTTCCGCTCCGGCCACAAGCAGGCTTACAGCCGTGGCTGTCTCCCAGTAGATGCCCCTTTGGGCCAGGTCTCCCCAGTCGGGGTAATCCTTCTGTGGGGCGCGTGCTTCCTTTACGTTAAAGCTTTCATACCCCGGAGTCACCAGCATGGGAAAGGCCAACATCTTATCTCCGGCCAGACCGTCAGTCCGGATCCTTTCCATGATAGAGTAGGTGTATTCCAGTCCATATCCCAGGGTTCCGGTCAGAGGATCCATCACGATCTTATCTGCAGGAAAATTCATATCGGTCAGGAGGATGTTCAGCTGTTTCGCCAGATTGACATCGATAGGAGACTGTGCCACCAACGTGTGTCCGTAAGCGATGCAGGCGGCGGCGATGGTCTTGTAGTTGTCAGTCTCCACATAGTTGATCAAACAATTCTCTCCGGCTGTGACCTCGCACACCTTTTTCATCACTTCATTGTTCTTTTCGAAGTGACTGGGCCCGGTGAAAATTAAAGGAACAGATACACTGGACAGGACCTTTTGGACGATCTCTACGGCCTCATCCACGCTTTTGTTGCCTTTTTCGGGATGGGTTCCTTCCAGACGGACACTGATCAATTCCGCGCCGTATTCTTCCACACATTTTTTAGCCATTTCGCCGGGATTGTCGATAACATCTCGGTAGTAATCTAGGAGAGGCTCAGGGTATTTCGTGGGGACCGAGTCAAATACTTCCATAGCCACCACCGGAGGATGAGGCTGTTCGCCCTCAAAAAAGTGAAAGGGCAGTGAACTGCTGCCGCCTAGGGTGAGGGTGTGAGAGCGCGTGCCTCCCTGTTCCGAGGTCGCTCCCAGCGTGATTTCAGCGATCGATCCTGTATTTGTTTCCCGGGGTATTTCAAAGGCCATTTTTACCTCTTTCTTTTGCCTTTCATCCTTTATTTTATTTCGAGCAGTGTGGCCATGCCCTGCTGAACAGCCAAATAGGCGCTGGATTCCAGTGCGACCTGCCAGATCGGTTCTCCAGAGAGATCTTTCTTTCGCAGGAGCTCATCTTCCGGTATGGAAAAAGCCAGATCCAGGTTCTCGGATGCGATCAGATCCGTTAAAGTTTCAGGGATGTCTTCCCTAACACGATTGAGGATAAGACACTTCCTGTCGACGCGTGTGTCGAGCTCGGCTAAAAGCCGGCTGATCTTTCCTGCCGCCCGCACACCCCGTTCTGTAGGATCGGATACGATCAACAAATAGTCAATTTTCTGGGCCGTGCGGCGGCTGAGATGTTCCATGCCGGCTTCATTGTCGATAATCACATTGCTGTAATTTCCGCTCAAGGTTTTAAGGATATCCCTCAGGAGATTGTTGGCATAACAGTAACAGCCCGGTCCCTCGGGTCGGCCCATAGCGATCAGGTCAAAGCTTGGGGTTTCTTCTAAGGAACTGTGGATTTTAAATTCGAGAAACTCCTGTTTGGTCATCCCACCGGGCAAGTCAGCGATAGATTCTCTCATCTCTTCCCGGATGCCGCCCACGGTCTCCCGGATCTCAACTCCCAAGAGGTCATTCAAATTGACATTGGAATCGGCATCCACGGCTAAAATAGGACCGTCCCCTTTTTCATGGAGCCAGTGGATGATCAGGGCGGAGAGCGTGGATTTTCCGGTGCCGCCCTTTCCAGATATAGCTATGGTCTTCATTGCTTTTAAAAAAGAGGAGGCAGGGAGGGAGCCGGGTGTCCTTTTTGCATGATGTACTCCAGGACTTCCTCTTCAGATACCGCCACGGTCTCATCCGCGATCTTGTCGACAAAATCCTCGATGCCCGCTTGTTTTCCGACCGAGTTCAAAATGGGAGCCAATTCCTCCTTGAGAGCCTTGTTCATCCATACGATGCGTTGGGCTCCTGACTCGGCGCTGATAAATTTTTTGCTTCCGATGTACTGTTTGCTGTGCCCGATAAATCCGGGAGTCTGCATCCCCCCGCCCACAGTCCCCGCCAGGGTTGAGAACTTCATCCCGCTGGGCGTCATCTCAGTGAAATCCCGGTATACCGTCATGATCCCGTTGGTCGAAGGCAGCAGTCCTGATATGCACTCGAAGCAGCCGCACGATGTCATGGGGAACTCGATGATACTGTAAGCGTTAAATATTTCCAGGTTTTTGTGCGAATTGTTGTAGACGTATTCGTTGACCGTCTGCCACTGTCCCTTTTGGGCGTCCAGGACTTTCCCTTTTTTTACCGGTTGATTGGGCCCGGTGGGATTGATCTGAAAAGCGGCTTTACCGTCAAGCCAATTGTAGGCGCCGCACAGTCCGGAACGTTCCGGTGTAATGATACAAACGTGGTTGGGCGCAAAGGATTGGCACAGCAGGCAGGAATAAAATGTGTCCACAGCCTCATCCGTTAGATCCGCCAGGCGTTCATCCCGTTGTTTGTAGACCTTACGGGCGTAATCCCTCAGTTCTAGAATGTCTTTCTCCTGAGTGAATATCTTGACCTGCACCTTATCTGCGATCTTTCCGAACTCCCCGTGGAGCTTGGCGTGTACAATGGAGCCGAAGTGGCTGAATTTAAAACCTTTAGACTTGGCTTCTTTGCCCACCCGGATCCAGTTGATGTCCCTCTGCCCCATGTGAAAAACACCATTGGCGCAGTTTATAAAATCGTGGATCTGGCGTTCCAGGATGGGTTCAAAATCAGGCTGCATCTCACGACCGGCAACCTCCACCCAGATACCGATGGGGATCTGGGTCCCTTCTTCGACCTGGTCGATCTCCGGCCCTATCACTTCGATCTTGCCGTCCTCGACCTCCTCCAATTCCTTAGAGGCCAGGAATTCGAATCCCGGCTGGTACTGCCCACCCAATTCCACAAACATATCCTCTTTGCGGATCCGTTCTCCTTGGAAGGCTGGTCCATAGGGGACAGGCACCGGGACCTTGGTGATGGCGATCTTGAGGCCCCGTACCTCAATGGCTTTTGCGACGATTCTATCCAATGGGAAAGGTGAAACCACGTGTTCGTAGGTACAGATCCCACTGGGCAGGATCTGATCGATATCCGTTTCCGAGATGGTAGGGAAGCCAAAGTTTATGGCGCCGGCAGCCTGTGCGTGCTTTTCATCGTCCACCGGTCCCAGAGCCAGGACAAAGGCAAAGACCCGGTTTTTGTTGTAGCGGAGCAATCTTTGGAAATCACCAGGCTGGGCTCCTCCAAAAGAAAGCGCTGCCCGGGTAGCAAATCCCAGGGCATGGACGGTGGCCGTGACATCGCTGCCAAAGGGCACCAAGCGAGTCTCCCAGCCCATCTGGATCCCTTCTTCGCGGAGCTGCTGAGCCATGGATCGTCCTTTGGTAGCGGCCGACATGAAGACGTAGAGGTTTTTCTCCTGCAGTTCCCTGGCGATCTTGACCGCGATCTCATTGGTGGAGCAGTATCCCACGCAGGCTGCAAATCCGGGTGCTGAGCCATCCACAAATTCAATGCCTCGTTCCCGCATGATCACGTCATTGGCAGCCCCCAGCCACAGGTGTTCATCGTCTGGATTTGGTTCTGTCCCATAGGGGAGAGGAGTCTGAGTATATTTTACGGCTTCGATGATCTCATCTGCAAACAATGCGGCCATGCCTGCATCCAGAGTGTGGCCCAGGTAGGGGACCCACAGTTTTTCTTCGGGAAGAGGAGGCAGCAGCTTCTTTGCTTCCTCCAGTAGATCCTGAAGACCTGCCAAGGTATCGATATTTTTTCCCAACATCCCATGGGAGAGCGGAAGATAGTAGGCGGTATTGGGGAACTCAACGCGAGTTTCCGGGCCTTTGTCTTGAAGAGACTGATTCAATTCCTTCTCCGCGCGAGTCACCAGTTTGTGGGCTCCACGTATGGCTCGGGTTGCGATTATCTTCGACATGGGCTACACCTTCAGCTCCCGTCTCATTTCCATATCGTAAAGGACACGCTTTTTTTCTTTATCGATGCCTAATGCGCTTCGTTTATTATTGATGTGCTCGATCATTTTTGACGCCATCTTTTTTGGTTCGGTTTCCGCTGCCCACATCCCTCCGTAAATTTTCTCAAACTCGCCGAAGATATGGCTGCTGAATACTTCGCTTCCGGTAACAGGCAGTCCGATACCAAAAGTGGTGAAGACCCCCGACGAGACAAAATAATGGCCGATGGCAATGGCCTTCTCACTCATCCACTCGGGAGCAGCCCCCGCTACAGGGAGGTCACTGATATCTTCGCCCAAGCCTCCTGCCCTGACCATTTCGGTAAGGGCGATCAGGATCCGGCTGTTATCGACGCAGGATCCGGAATGCAGGACTGGAGGCATACCTACGGCGGTGCAAACTTCGGCCAGGCCTTTGCCGGCATATTTTTCAGCCGATTCGGGAACCATGAATCCTGCCTTGGCACAGGCAATGGCAGAGCAGCCGGTCTGAACAACCAGGATGTCATTGGCGATCAGTTCCTCCACCAGGCTTACATGACCCTGGTCATGGACGACTTTAGGGTTGCAGCAGCCTACGACTCCGGCCACGCCCCGGATACGGCCGTTGATGATGTTGTCATTGAGGGGTGTGTAGGATCCACGGAAGGACCCACCCAGCATATAATTGATGGCTTCGTGGCTGAAGCCGGCGATGAGGTCCATTTTTTCCTGAGGAATATTCACTTCGCCTCGATTTTTGTAATTCAAGACGGCAGCCTTGACGATCTCTTTAGCGGTATGGAGCGCCCCCTTTTCGGAAAAGGGGAAGAATTTCACATTCTCCATCCTTCCTTTGGGGGAAGTGGTGTAAAGCTCGGTGTGGAACAGTCGGCTGACCTCAGGAAGGGAAGGCATGATGCACTGCACATCTACAATCATAGCCTCGACCGCTCCTGTGCTCATGGAGAGTTCCTGCTGCAGGACATTGCCGGCGATGGGCAGACCATGCCGCAGCAGGATCTCGTTGGCCGTACAGCAGATACCGGCCAGGTTGATGCCTTCCGCACCCTGGGATTTAGCCAGGTCCAGCAGTTCCTTATCCTGAGTGGCTTCCACCAGCATCTCGGATAGAACCGGTTCGTGTCCGTGAACCACGATATTGACCTCTTTTTCCTCCAATACCCCCAGGTTCACCTGCCCCCTGAGAGGGGAGGGCGTACCAAAGAGAATATCCTGCAGTTCGGTGGCCAACATGGAGCCTCCCCAACCATCCGCCAACGCGGTTCTCGAAGCCTGGCGCATGATATTGCGATAATCATGATCCACACCCATGTTTGTGCGGTGCATCATCTCGACGATCTCGCGGTCGATACCCCGCGGTGTAATACCCAAACTCTTCCAAAGGGCCTGGCGTTTCTGGGGAGCCCGCTTGATAAAGTCGAGCTCTCCCTCTTGCCTCCCGAAATTTGACATGGCGCGTTCAGCCACGTCTTTAGCGATCTCTTCTTTTGTACGGTCTCTTATTTCCACTCCCAGGGTTTGGGCCACTTTTCGGAGTTTGTTGACATCTTTGATGGTGTAGCCGGATTCCGGAGATTCCGCGGCCAGAAGCAGAGTATGCACAACTTCGCGCCCATGATCGGAGTGGGCTGCGGTGCCGGCTGCGATCATGCGGGCAAAATTCCGGGCTACGATCACCTCGGCTGTGGCTCCGCATACCCCCTTTTGGGGGCTTTTACCCTTAGGATTGATGCGGCAGGGTCCCATGTAACACAAACGGCAGCAGAGGCCTTGCTCTCCGAAGCCGCAGCGGGCTTTCTGCTGGTCGGCACGGTCCCAGATGGTCTCGACTCCCTGCTCCGCTGTTTTTTCCAGCAGTTGATTGACTGTGCTGTCGATACTTTTTTTGTCCATTTAATTTCCTATGTCACTCAATCTCATGGTTATTCAGTGGGGCCGATGAAACAGTCTATTATACGCATTTCAGGACGTCTTATTAAGCCCTAAGAATGTGGCTCGCTTGGGAAAGCTTAACAAAGATCTTCTCGGATAATTCCACACTGAGGGATCCTGTGCCGCAGCTTGGCGTGATCAGGCATTTTTCCCAGATCAGCTCCTTATTTATTCCTTTGCTTGCCAGATGATCGACGCCGGCCTTCAACTTTGCTACTAAAGAATCAGGCGTTTCCTGGTTTATTTTCTCGGAGGTGGGAACGATACCCCAAGCTAAAACGCCGCCTTTTTCCAGATAGGTTTTTATTTGATCGGGGTAATAGGCGATGGATTCAGCATAATCGTAGGCGTCGAAACTGATGATGTCCACCCCGGCATCGATCAGAATCGTCCATTCCGTATTGCCGCAGCAGTGGACCCCGGCCAATGCTCCTTCTTTGTGCACGGCTGCGATACACTCCTGAAGATGCTCAACCACCTCAGGCCGCTGCACACTGACATAGGTAGAAGAACCGAAGGCTGATAAAATGGGTTCATCAAGAAACAAGATCTGCGGACAGCCCAAGAATTTGAATTTATTCAATACCCAGCGGACTTTCATCTCTGTGCCCTTGACGATGAGGTCCCGGAACATGTCGTTGTAATAGATGGCCCGCTTGTTTTCATCCACGCGACCCAAGCCTACGGTCATGGGGCCGGTGACATGACTTTTGAAATACTGAAGATTTGGAGACGGATTCTCCCGCAATCTTTGCTCCATGGCATAAATGCCGCGGCTGTATTCAGGTGTGATCTTAAAATAGCCCAGGTTGTCGGCCAGATAGTTCTCATAGAATTTCTCAAAATCGGATGTGATGTCCACACCGGTTTTAAAGAACATGCGCTGCTTGGCCTCGTCCAGTTCCACACAGGGAAAGCCTTCGCTGTACTGGATCTCCATTTCCTCCCGAAAATTGGTATTGGGAAGCTGCGGCCAGATGGGGATCTCCGGGATGCTGTTTAAGATCACATCGCAGGCCTGCTCAGGATCCTCTTGAGGCATGCTGCCGATGGCTGTGGCCAGGCATTTTGGATTAAATTCCATGCTCATCTCCCGTTCTTTCTAGGATATTTGTATAAATACCAACCAGGTTCTGCTTCAGGTCCGGCTGCAGGGCTTCCATAGGTGCTTTTTGCAGCAGGTCCGCTTCTTGGATGGTGGCGTCAAAGGGGATCATCCCCAGAATCATATCCGACTGATACCGCTTGGCTATCCACTCTTTTTGGGCGTCGTTCTGTAGTTTATTCCCGATGATCCCAAAGTTTTTCAACCCCAGTTCAGCTCCCATTCTCATGATGGTCTCTGCTGTCTGGACACTTCGTGCTCCGGGCTCGACAACGATAAGCATGAGATCGATTGTTTGGGCCGTTGCCCTGCCCAGGTGTTCGATCCCTGCTTCCATATCCACGACAACCACTTCATCGCGGCGGAGGATAATCTCAGACAGCAGGCTCTTGAGCAGGACGTTTTCCGGGCAAGCGCAGCCTTCTCCACCCTTTTTAACGCCTCCCATAACTAAAAGTTTTATTCCCTGAAACTCGATGCTGTAAGCATCGGGAAGATCAGCTACTGTCGGATTGATCTTGAATAGTTGGCCGAACTGATTCGGTTCAGCTCCGGTCCTCTCTTGGATCAACTGCCGCTGCTCAGATATAGGTCTTATGGAGGCGGCAAGCTCTAAGGGAATACCGAGTGCGGAAGCGAGGTTGGCATCGGGGTCTGCATCTACAGCCAGTACCTGGTATCCGTCCTCTTTGAATAAATGACAAAGAATACCGGATAGAGTCGTTTTTCCGGTTCCTCCTTTACCTGTGACTGCGATCTTCATTTGCCAGCTAGTTTATCATAGAATTATAGGGACACAATACCTTGCCTGAACTATTCATATATAATGTCGATACTGTGTTCAACAAAAGCAATATCAATCATTTACATTATTCTTCTAGTAAATCATACGGATATTTCCGTTTTCAATGTGCTTTCTATTCATAATCGACATTTTTTACCCTTCGGGCGAGATAATCTTGCCGCATCTACTTCGTTGCAAAGGATTTGCGGTGGATTACCACAGCTTCATCCTTTGCGTCTCGTATCTACGACAATCTCAACTCGTGAATAATCCAGGCTATTTATTGAGCAGAATAAATCTTAGTTTTTTTCTCTCTTAAGGGCCTGAACTTGACATTCTACTTTTAGAGATCAAAATAGTAACAAGGCATAAAGATGGTTTTAAAAAAGTGTCCCGGTCAGGACCTCAGCCGTAAAAAGATCGAGGAAGTTGTCTGCAATCTGCCCTGTCCTTTCTGTGGAGAAGAGGTCGAGTTCTTTTTCGATGATAAAACCCGAAAATGCCCCTCCTGCAGCACCAAAGTCAGCAAAAGCGATATTCAACTCCTCAAGGATTTTGGTTGTGCCGACTGGTGCAATGCTGCTGAAAACTGCCTCGGAAGCGATCTTTACATAAAGCTTAAGCAGGCAAAAGAAGGGTGCACCAAACCAAAGTGAGCCATACTCGAACTTTTTTTTTGATTTTACTGGTCGCAGTATTTTTTCTGCCAGGTTTTTCTCAGGGACTGATCAGTATCGATCAGCTGAAATGCGAATACAGGAGCAACCCCCTCGGAATCGATACGCTCCGGCCCCGATTGAGTTGGAAACTGCTTTCTGAGAGTCGTGGGCAGATCCAAACCGCCTATCAGATCCTGGCAGCCAGCAGCCGAGATAAGCTGAATGATTCCGACGCGGATTTGTGGAACAGCAGAAAGGTGGATTCCGGGAATTCCATCAATATCGAATATACTGGTGTAGGGCTTAAATCCCGTCAGAGGGTCTATTGGAAAGTCCGGGCCTGGGATAGACTGGGGAAGGCTTCCCCCTGGAGCAAAGCTGCCTGGTGGGAGATGGCATTCCTGCGGGATAAAGATTGGAATGCAAAATGGATCAATGATGGGAAAAAGATCCCGAAAAATGAGATTGCTCTCTACAAAGACGATCCCGCTCCTTTATTCCGAAAAGTATTCGTGCTGGGGAAATCCATCAAAGCTGCTCGGCTCTATATAACGGGCTTGGGTTATTTTGAAGCCTATTTAAATGGGGGGCGCGTTGGTGATTCCGTCCTCGATCCAGCCTGGACGGCCTATACCAAACGCATATTCTACTCTGTTTATGATGTTAAATCTCATCTTCAGCAGGGGGAGAATTGTATCGGAGTCATGCTGGGCAATGGCTGGTACAACCCCTTGCCTCTGAGGATGTGGGGTTGGTTGAACCTGAGGGAGTTTTTGACCATCGGACGGCCTCGTTTTATCGCCCAATTGGAAATAACCTATGCCGATGGAACCGGAGAAACTGTCCACAGCGATGAGTCTTGGAAGGTCATGGATGGTCCTATATTGAGGAATAACATCTATCTCGGGGAAGTTTACGATGCCAGGTTGGAGATCAATAAGTGGAATCTTTGTGGCATCGATGATCACGCATGGCACTTGGCTGTCTTAGCTGCCGAACCGCTCGGCAAGTTACAGGTTCTTTCCTTGCCTCCCATCCGTGTTACAAAGATTCTGAACCCGGAAGCGATCACGCAGCCATCTTCAGGGACCTACATTGTCGATATGGGACAAAATTTTACCGGTTCGGTGAAATACAGATTCAGGGCTCCTCGAGGCACTAGGATCCAATGCCGCTATGGTGAGTTACTTTATGAGGACGGCAGCTTAAATCCCATGACCAGTGTCTGTGGCCAGATCAAAGGACGTCGTAAAGACAGTGACGGGAATGAAAAATTGGTAGGCGGTCCCGGTTCCCCTGAAATAGCCTGGCAGGCGGATACATATATCACGAAAGGTGAGGATTGGGAGGAATATACTCCACGCTTTACCTTCCATGCTTTTCGTTACATCGAGATATCCGGTTATCCTAGTGAACTATCTGCTGATCAGATTACTGGACTGCATATGAACAGCGATGTGTCGGAAGTCGGTTCCTTTTCATGTTCTAATGAGATGTTCAATGACATTCAAAAGATGTCAAAGGGGACTTTTTTAAGCAACATGTTCGGCGTTCAATCCGATTGCCCTCACCGAGAACGCTTCGGCTATGGCGGGGATATCGTGGCCACCAGTGAAGCTTTAATGTTCAATTACGATATGGCAGCCTTTTACGCGAAGGCTGTTCAAGATTGGAACGATAGCGCCCTGGATGAAGGAATGTTGACCGACACAGCCCCATATGTCGGTATCAAATACTGTGGTGTGGGTTGGGCTCTGGCTCATCCGCTGCTGCAATTGAATTTATATCGGTATTACGGAGACCGTAGGCTATTGGAAGATCAGTACGCTGTTTCCCGCCGTTGGTTGGATTTGGTTCAAGAAGAGTACCCGGATTATATTGTGAAAGAGGGCCTCAGCGACCACGAGTCGTTAAATGCTACTCCTCCAGAACAGTTGGTGACCCCGCTGTATTTTTACAGTGCCCGATTGTTGGCGCAAATGGCGGAATTATTGGGGCACTCTGCAGATAAAGAAAAATATGAAGACCTCAGCGCTGAAATATCGTCGGCCTATCGAGGTAGATTCTGGTCAGAGGACTCCAGCAGCTTTACACCTGGGACACAAACGAGTCAATCGTTTGGTCTCTATCTTGGGTTGGTGCCAGAAAAGAGTAAGGAGAAAGCCCTTTTGTACCTTGTGAGGTTGATACAGGATAAACAGGGGCATCTAACGACAGGGATTCTGGGAACACCCTTCATGCTGGATGTGCTCAGCCGCAGCGGCCGTGCGGATATTGCTTGCCAAATCGTTAACCAGAAGACATTTCCCGGGTGGGGATTTATGTTGGAGGAGGGAGCTACCACACTCTGGGAACACTGGGAGTTCAGTGACGATACCTTTTCCCACAATCATCCTATGTTCGGATCAGTCAGTCAGTGGTTTTATAACTGGCTGGGAGGGATCCAGGCTGATCCCCACGCTGTGGGATTCGATAGGATCATTATTCGTCCACAGATTATCACAGACCTGGAATGGGTGAATTGCAGCTATGATTCGGTAAGGGGGCGGGTCACGAGCGACTGGTATAAAAAGGAAGGGAGTTTATTCTTTGAGATCCAAATCCCTGTAAATGCCGATGCAACCGTGTATCTTCCTGCCTTGGAAAAAAGCCGGATTTTTGAATCAGGAAAAGCCATAGAGGAAGTAGCAGGTATCAAGCAGTTGCATAAAGAAGAAGGGGCAGTGATCTATCGAATAGGATCGGGAAGTTATGTGTTTGAGATCCGCCATCCCAAAAAGGCAAGGTCTTGAAAACCTGCGGAACCACAAGACGCGAATTTATAAAATCCACTGCTGCTGGATTGGGGCTCGCCTCTTTGGGATTTACATTAAATTCTTGTTCCACAACAAAGCGGAAGCCCAGTATCATTCTGCTGGTAACGGACGATCAACGTTATGATGCCTTAGGTTGTGCGGGCAATCCCATAATCCAAACACCCAATATGGATTGGCTGGCCCAAAAAGGTGTGCGGTTTGAGAATGCTTTTGTGACCACACCGATCTGCGCTGCCAGTCGGGCCAGTATTTTCACGGGACTCTACGAAAGGAAGCATGGCTATACCTTTACCAAACCTCCTGTTCGTAAAGAATATGCAGATCTAAGCTATCCTAAGATCCTAAAAGAAGAGGGTTATCGCACGGGATTTGTGGGAAAATTTGGGATTAAAGTCCCCGAGGGAGAAGAGGAGAAGTGGTTCGATTATTATCGTCCCAGTGCCTATCCTTACTATAAAGAAGTCGAAGGTAAGCAAAAACATCTGACTGACATCAACATGAATCTGGCTCTTGATTTCATCCGTCAGACAGATTCAGATCAACCCTTTTGTCTTTCTTTGAGCACATGGGCGCCCCATGCCCACGACGAAGAAAAACAGCAGTATTTTTGGCCGGCCGCCTGTGATCACCTCTATCGAGATGATGTCATCCCTCAACCTGTATTGGGTGCGCCAGAGTTTTTTTGGTCCCTTCCTGAGTTCATTCAACAATCCATGAACCGCGAACGCTGGTTTTGGCGCTTTGACACTCCCGGGAAATATCAGGAGATGGTAAAGGGATACTATCGGATGATCAGCGGTGTGGACATGGCCTTGGGCAAGCTGATGGCTGAACTAAAAAGGCTGGACAGGCATAAGGACACGATAATCATTCTAGTGAGTGATAACGGATATTTCCTGGGGGAACGCGGCTTTGCCGGAAAATGGACCATGCACGACCTGTCCATAAAAATCCCTCTGATTATTTATGACCCAAGACAAACCAACGTTCAGCAGAGGCGAATCGAGTCTAAGCTTGTGCTTAATGTTGATATTGCCCCTACCATTCTTGAGCTGGCGGGTATAACCGTGCCTCCTGAGATACACGGGAGGTCGATAATTCCTCTTTTAAAGGGTTCTCCTGAGGAATGGCGCACTGAGATCTTAACTGAACACCTGTGGGATCACCCTGATATTCCCCAAACTGAGGCGATCCGGTCAAAGAATTGGAAGTATATCCGCTACCCTCAGCATGCGGAATTTGAAGAACTGTATGATTTGAGTAGCGATCCTACCGAGAAGAATAACCTTGCCTTCGATAAGGAACACGCTAAAACCTTGAGAGAGTTTCGCGAGCATTGTGATCGACTCATTCGAAACGTATCGAGATAAGGGGTTTAATATCTTGAATTATAGGATCGCCTGGTGACAATTCATGACTCTATAAATAGACTAGTCTTAGACCAGTCTAAGGAGTGTGTCATGAAGGGAGAACGCATCATGTTAATAAAAAGTATGTCATCTCAGAGATTCGGAAATTTGGAGAAAAACACCGTTTAGGAGATGTGTCTCTAAAAGATATGATCGAGGAAGGACGACGCTAAATGGCGTTTTGGAGAGCCTTGCACTTAATGAAATCAAGGGAGAAGTTTAGTTTTTTCAATTATTCGTATTTTTATACAGAAATAAGTTGCAGAATGTTAACTTTTTTAGGCAAAATAGGATGAATTGGATATATTTGATATAAAACAGAGGAGAAATAATTATGTCAAAACGATTAGTATTTTTTAGTTTCCTTTCTTTGATCTTTTTATTGGGACTGAGCATTTCTGCAACAGCCCAAGCGGTATCGAAGCTGCCTACTCAAGAGGAGCTGGAAAAGCTCAGCATCGAGGAATGGAACGATCAGATCCGTAGGGAGAAGTTTGACTTGGTCCTACCTGAGGCCATGCGGAATTACAAGGTTGACATGTGGATCCATGTCATGAGGGACTCGATCCGTGATCGTTTTGGAGAAGAAGGCCTGGGCAGCGCTTCGGGTGTTTTTGTGTTCACGGACCGAGGCGGTGACAGGATCGAACGGGCGGTGCTGGGGCGTCGCTGGGGAGCAACCCAGCGGGAAAGGGGAGAAGGGAACTCTCATTTCCTGGAAGAGTGTGGCGCCTATGACATCACCCACGACCCGGTTTTTGTCATGGAGCCGGTATCGAGTCCGATGACGGAATATGATTACCGCTTTAAAGGCCTGAGGGAATTCGTAGAAGCACGCGATCCCAAATGCATTGCCGTAAATTATCGGGACATCCTGGGGCCTTGGGCCACGAGAAGAGTCAATGATGGCATTTCTCTTACGGATTACCGGCTTTTAATACAGGAACTCGGTCCGAAATATGCTCACAGGCTGACTTCATCGGAATACGTGATGATGCAGTACCAGATCACGCCGGTCCCGAGTGAAGTCAAACTTCTTAAAAAGTTCCGCAAGGACGAGCTTAAACTTGTAAAGAGGGCCTTTGCCGGAATCAAGCCGGGTGTGACCAGAACCGATGAGGTCGGCGAAACCGGGGATTATGAAGTGGATGTGGTTATCTTCCGCCGCATGAGCACTGGACAATCCCAACGGGGACGGAGTAAGGGGTGGGAAAACACTGTGGTCCAAGGAGGCGACATCGTGGCCGCACCCAGCCAGGGAGTATTCGCTTACGTGCTGCGTGAAGGAGAATCCGAGCCGCCTCCGGAAATTAAAAAACTTTGGGCGGATTATCTGAAAATCGATAAGATCTTGGTGGAAACGATCAAAGCGGGTCTTACCCCTAGGGAAATCAAGCAAGAATACCAACGGAAATTTGACGAAGCAGGGATTATTGTCAGGAAGCCGCAGCTGCATATGTTTCAGCCCAAAAACAACTTTCCTGTTTATGCTTCAGGCTATGATCCGGAAAAAACAATTATATCCATCGACCTGCATGGCAAGGGTAAAGGCGCGCAATCGAGAAAACATGATATTTATCTGGGTCCCCGGATCGGTTCCTATGGTCCGGACTGGGTGTATGATATCCCTCTCTCCCCCAATCATCATTTTGTTTTGGAGTATTTTTTCTATATGCCTTCGCCTGGCCCTGAAGACAAAGACCAATATTTATTTTTCTGGGATCATGAGCAGGTGATCGCCACCGAAGACGGTGTTGAGTATCTCTCTCCGCCGCAAAAGGAGCTTATTCTTATTCGTTATTAGCTGGGAATTTAACGAAAGGCTACTCGAAGGTAAATTCTCTGTTGCCTTAATTGTTTTCCGTTTGGATAACTCTTAATAAAGGAGGTTTTCTCATGTCTAGAACCAACCTTACCTGTTTATTCTTTTGTGTGTTGTTGATGATTTTATTATTGACGTCATCAAATTTCGCACAAAAGGTTCCGGATAATGTAATCGAACGTATACATTTCCGCAGTATAGGCCCCACCAAGCAGACTGGCCGCTTCATGCAGGTCGGTGTTCCTGATCTGCAAAAGCAGCCCTACACCTTCTATGCTGCCTCCTCAACAGGAGGGCTGTGGAAGACCACGGATAACGGGGTCACGTATAAGCCAGTTTTTGATAATGAAGAAACGCTTGTGCTCAGTGATGTGGAGGTTGCGTTTTCTGATCCTGATATCGTCTATGTCGGCACTGGAAATCTTTCCTACTGGGGAAATGGCATGTATAGATCGACGAACGGAGGTGAAACATGGGCCCATGTGGGTTTAAAAGACTCCTTTTTCATCAGCAAGATCGTTATCCACCCGGATAACCCGGACATCGTGTATACCGCGGTGCCCGGAAATATATATATCGATTCACCTCAGAGGGGAATTTTCAAGACAAAAGACGGAGGCAAAACCTGGGAAAAAACCCTGGGACTGACAGATAATGGAAAACACGTAAGCGGAGCCGATGTGCACATGCATACGACCGATTTCAACACCCTGTATGCCAGCCTGTGGGATCCCAACGGCGGCGAGGCCAGCGGTATTTACAAATCCGTAAATGGCGGATCATCCTGGGATAAACTTGGAGGAGGCTTGCCCACTGGAAAACTCCAAAGGATAGGCCTGGATTTATACCGGTCGAACCCGAATATCGTGGTGGCAGCGATCCTCATAGAAAACCCTAAGAATACTCGGCGCCCCCTCGATAACACCATCTGGCGTACCGAGGATGCAGGGAAAAGCTGGCAGAGGATCAGCCCAGACCTGGGGAAATTTCCTATGCGCGGCGGCAACCGCTACGCCCAGATCCGGATAGATCCAAACGACGCTGACAGACTTTATGTTCTTAACAGCGGAATTCAGGGAACCCACGATGGAGGTAAGACCTGGCAAGGTGCAATAATCCCTTTTGGGAACGACCACCAGGACCTTTGGTTCAATCCCCGGAACAGCGATCACTTGATCGGCTCGAGCGATTCCGGAATCAGGATTTCTTTCAATGGTTCTGAAACCTGGTATCATCCCGACAACCTGCCCTGTGGACAGTTTTTCACTGTGGCCGTCGATATGGATTTCCCCTACAACGTTTACGGTGGACTGCAGGATTTCGGTACCTGGAAAGGGCCCAGCACAAAACGCGGCCGCTTTCCCATCCGTTTCGAAGATTGGGAGCATGTCAAGGGAGCTGACGGTGGGGATGTCCAGGTCGATCCTGCAGACAGCCGGTGGCTCTATGTACAGTCTCAGTACGGTGATTTGACTATCAATGATCAAAAAACCAGTGTGCGTAAAGACATCACATATCAAAAAGAGGGGATCCGTTTCCATTATATTGCTCCCGTCCTGGTTTCTCCGCACAACAGCAATGTGATATACCATGCTGCGAATATGCTGCTCCGTTCTGATTTCAGAGGGGAGAGTTGGCAGGAGATCAGCCCGGATCTAACCAACCAGGGAACATGCAATAATAAAGGTAGAGCCTGGGGGACGATAACCTCTGTCGATGAATCACCTGTCAAGCAGGGTGTGATCTGGGTGGGAACCGATGATGGCAATGTGCAACTGACCCGGGATGGCGGGAAGACATGGGTAAAGTTGAATGACCGCATCCCCGATCTTCCAGATGGATCGCCGGTCACCCGGGTGACCGCTTCCCATCATGCTCCGGGAACGGCATATGTAAGTTTCCTGAGGGCTAGAAGCAGCTTTGATGCCAGTGGTCACGCTTACTATTGTTCCAAAGAGCTGCAAACCCATCTCGACTTGAAGCCCTATTGTTACAAAACCGCCGATTACGGAAAGACTTGGACTTCGATCACAGGAACTTTGCCAAATGATGAGCCCATCAATGTCATCCAGGAAGACCACAAGAATCCCAATTTGGTCTTTGTGGGTACATCTAGATGCATCTATGTTTCCATAGACGGCGGTGCCAACTGGACCTCCATGCAGAGCAACATGCCCTATGTTCCCATCCATGACCTGTGCATCCATCCCCGCGAAAACGATCTGGTGGTGGGATCGTTTGGTAGAAGTTTCTGGATCGCCGATATTTCACCATTGCAAGAACTTAATTCGGATGTTCTTGCGAAAGATATTCACCTTTTTGATGTCGAACCACAGGTGCTTTGGATTTTAAGCGGCCAAAAACAGGTAGCGGCAGATCACCAGAATTACGCGGGTGAAAATGCTCCCAAAGGGATCGTTGTGAATTATTACTTAAAGGATAAGGTGAAGGACGGAGTGACCGTACAGATCTACCGGGGAGGGCATCTCATAAACGAATACAAAGGTTCAGGCAAATCCGGTTTAAACAGCGTGGAATGGTATCTGACCGAACGCATCCCTCGCACTGAGGAAGAGAAAAAGCGAGTGGCCCGGCGGATCGAGAGAGCCAAGACAGAAGAGCTGTATTTCGATTATTACGACGGGCATGACCATTTCGGCCAGCCTGATGATGAGGTATCCGTGTTTGGCTTTTCTCTGGAGATCTGGACCCAGTCAAAGCCTGAATGGCGGGAAGTGGATTACAAGCACGTCCGTGCCCAACCTGGAGAGTATCGGATCAAGCTCCTGGTCAATGGCCAGGAATTCTCAAAAAACGCTCTGGTTCTCAAGGATTACTGGTATGACAAAGGCTATTGATCCTTCCCATATTGCTGCCTTAAGGCGGCTTGTGTTATAATCATCATCCGCTGCCGGGGTGGCGGAATTGGTAGACGCAAGGGACTTAAAATCCCTCGTAGGTTATCCTACGTGCCGGTTCGAGTCCGGCCCTCGGCACTCCTTTTACCCCTGTAGATTCCCTGATTCTGAGATGGTTTGTGTTCTTCTGAAAAATCACTTCCTTTCCAAAGTTTTAATGCAAGTTAACGTAATTTAAGAATTTTTGTTCCAAATTTGTTCCAAAATTGAGGAGCAAATTAATGTCATTGTCAGTCAAAGGAAAAGCTACTAGACGTAAACATC